>JANWXU010000054.1 GCA_025057395.1 Bacteroidia bacterium
GTTGCAATTGCAGCAGGGTGCTGATGTGGAGACGGTGAAGGTGGTTTTGAAATAAGAGTGCGGCATGAAGGAAGAAAGCCCTCCAATTTTTGGAGGGCTTTCTTTTTTAATAGCTCTTTTGTTGTATAGAAACTCTAACTTGATAATAGAATTAGTAACTTTGTTTAGCGATTAACCAAAATGGAGCGTATTTATTTTAGCTTAAAGTATTAATGGGTTTTTTGCCCTAATAAAATTCCAATGAGTGATAGTGTTGTAATCATTCCTACTTATAATGAGCTAGAAAACATCGAAAGGATGATTCGAAAAATTTTTTCTTTAAATGAGCCTATAGATATTTTAATTGTAGATGATAATTCGCCAGATGGGACAGCTTTAGTCGTACAAAACTTACAAAAGGAATTTAGTAGCCGTTTATTTTTATTGCAACGCCCGGGTAAAATGGGTTTAGGAACGGCTTACGTGCAGGGTTTTCAATGGGCACTTGCTCGAGGTTATAAGTTTATTTTAGAAATGGATGCGGATTTTAGCCATAACCCGGAAGACTTGCCTAGGTTGATAAGCGCTTGTAGAGAGGAGGGTAACGACGTAGCTATAGGCTCGCGTTATATAACAGGAGTCAATGTAGTTAATTGGCCAATGAGTAGGGTATTACTGAGCTATTTTGCGAGTCAATATGTTCGTTTAATAACAGGTATGAAGGTACGTGATACTACAGCTGGTTTTGTATGCTATAAGGATGACGTATTGAAAACTATATTAAAGGAGCCTATACGTTTTGTAGGGTATGCTTTTCAAATCGAGATGAAATTTAAGGCTTGGAAGTATGGTTATCGCTTAGTGGAAGTGCCTATTATTTTTACAGAAAGAGCAGCAGGTACTTCTAAAATGTCTGGTAAAATCGTGAGAGAGGCAATATGGGGAGTTCTAAAAATCAAGTTTTTATCTTTTTTTAGGAAATGGGAAAAGTAAATAGAGTTTTTTTCTATTTATTTTATATTTTCAATTTCTTGCACTCGCTTATTTATTTCTCTATGGTTTATTCCCCAGCTGTTCATTTGATCAATGAGTAGTTTGGCTTCTTCTATGTTATTATATTTTATTAGGCAGTCTAGCCAGTCAATTAATAAATTTTGTAGTTGCAAGTAACTAATAGGATATTCTCGTTTTCTCAAGTACTGTCGAATTACCTTCTTATTTTCTTTTTGTAAAACATTAATTAGACCAGGATATTCAAGCCAGTATTTGACTATAAATTTTGTGTTAGGGCTGCATAAGTCTTTATCCCAGTGCCTGACTAACTGAATACAAACTTCTGCTTCTTCCTCTAAACTTTGTTGGTAGTTGGAAACTGCTTGGTTAATATTTATAGCCGCGTCTATAAATTTTTTATCTTGAAGGCTTAGTAAAAATTTTTGGTAAAATTCTCTATATTTATCTATTCTACTATTGTCTGATTTTTCGTTGAAGTTTGAAACTTGTGGAATAACTATCCATAGAATGGATCCTATTACTATACTAATACTAGTAATTGCAAAGATGTTTATCCATTTTTCATAACGTGATTGTTTAGCCTGAGAATACATAGAGTGTAGCTGTACCGTTGATAGAATTTGCTTTAAGGTAGGACGGTTTTGATAATTAGTATCTAAACATCTTACAATTAATTCAATTATAAAAGGTTGAATGTGATGTTGTTTGAGAGAATTGATATTTTGCTCGTTATTTTTTTTAGGAAACTCTAAAGTACTTAAATAATAAGCACAAACTCCTAGCGAATATATATCGGTATAGGGGTCTAAGTCTTTTTTTTTAGAGCCTTCTGGAGGAAGATAATCAGGTTTAGTAATAAGACTACTTCCACATCCTAAGTCTCCTAGCAAGAATTTTTTTCTATCCTGCCAGTAAATATTATCCAAAGTCACATCTAAGTGAAACTGGTTTCGTTGATGCAAAAAATCTAAGGCAAGTGCGATTTCGAGCAGAAATTTAGCTATTTGATCAGAGGGAAGCGGGTCTTGTATTTGACTCAGAGGACCTTCAGGTATGTAGGGATACACCCAATAGAGAGAATCTAAATAGTTTCCTGTTGAAAAGGGTAATAAAAGATGGGGGTGAGTAATTTTTTGCAGCTCTTCAAATTGAGACATCCAAAAATCTTTCCACTCCTGTGGGGGTTTTTCAGTAGTAATAAAAAATTTGATAATTACTTCTGTTTCTTTTATTATTTCATGAGCTTTCCAAATTCTATGAGTAGCAGTACATTTAATAGGAGTATCGAATCGATAGCGCTCCTCGATGAGGACATTAGGCTGAAAGTAGATATCTAAACCTTGGGAAATATTCATAAAAATTTACACTTTTTATCTTATAATCTTATCACCTACGCACTGTTGTATAACTCAATTTTACTAACGGGGGCACCTGTACGGTAGCTACCATAGTTTTGGTTGTTTCTTAAAAGATCTACTTCTAAATATTTACCTACACTAATTTCTGAAGCTACCATTAAAATGTCATGGATTTTTAAGTTAGCTGAGGTTCCAGTAATTTCTATAACTTCTAAGCGAGCGAAAAATTCTCCTGGACTTATAACTCTGAGTTTTAAGCCCCGACTAGGAGGCCAATACACTACAACTATCGAGCCCGCTATCAAATCTTTTGTAGTAACCCTAGAGTATTCTTGTATTTTGGGGGAAATAGCTTGATTTGATACTTCGACATTGGTAAAATTTTTTTCTTTTTGTGTGTTTTCCCCGAGTTTGCAAAAGGATTCGTACCATCTTTGCAAACTTATTTCGGCTAATTGTAGTGTATCATATATTTTTATATTAATTCGATTTTCATTGTTTGTAATTTGTTCTAGGAAACTTTGGAAATGTAGCTTGGATCCGACTATTAATAACGCTGAAAGACTTTGAAGTTTCAAATGATTGTTCTCTAAAATACTCATTATTTCTTCAATTTGTTGACTTACGATTGCATTAATTGTGTCTTTAACTAGACTACTTTTTTGAAGTTCCGATTTTTCGAGATTGAATTCAAAGGCATTCGAATCGTGAGGTAGATATATTTTTTCATGACTTAAATATTTTTGGTCATTTTCTATTTGCTGATAGATTTGGTTAGCATGATTAAGGAGCATATAATATTCAAAACTTTGATTACTAACGCTAAAAGGAATATTACCCCGGTTTTGTTTATATAAAAAAAGAATATATTTAGTTATACTAGTAGCCATAGGTGGATAGCCACATAGAGGAAGTACTTTGCTTTCTAATATTTCTATTTTACTTTCTTTCTGCTGGGCTAAGCTAAGTGCCCAATCTTCACCTAGCCATTCTAAGATGATTGCATATTGCGTGGCGGTAGAGGAAGATACAAAATAGTCTTCTGCAATTACTTGGCTCCAGGAGACCTGCTTTTTTATATCCAAATGTAAGGCAAATTGTTTTTTTAAAAGCTGGAGTGTCTTCTCAGGTAGGGCAGAAGGATAGATGATAGTTGTTGGTATTGGCTCATTAAGGTTAAGTTCGATCCAAGGTAGAATTGATTTTTCGAAAATACTTTGATGTTCCGATATTAAAGCTTCAAGAGCCTTTTTGTGCTCATTTTTTTCTTGAAATTGAGCACTGCCTAATAATTGGATAAGGTAGTAGTTTGAAGAATCAACTTTTTGTGAAGTTACGATTTTTTGCTTTTTTAAATCAAAGTATCCTTTTAGAGTTATTTGCTCCTTTTCATCGAATAACAATGGCTCAATTTTATTTTCTCTTTCAATCCAAGCTTTGAGCGTATTATCAAGTATAATTAACAGTACTTTCATCTTAAAAATAAAAAGCTAATCGCTAAAACAGTTAGGTATCAAAAATTTATCTAGAAAGCATAATCCCTCCAAAATTAGTAAGGACTGCCTATAATCAAACTCCTCTTTTTGTGTAGCGGAATTATACTCGGTATCATAGGAGATATAATTTTTAATCTTATCTCTCAGCTGAAAAGTACTTTCTCTAAGTTTTTTTACCATGCTATGATCCAACAAGTCCGCGCCATCAGGACCAACGTGCTTGAAAAATAGATCGAGAAAATAAGTAAGGTTTTGCATAGTCTGGGGGGGCTGTAAAGCTGCTTGTAATTTTTCAAGGTGGCAAGCTAAAATAACATCTGTAGCCGCTAAGGACTGGTTTTCAAAAATCCAGCCTTCTTCACCTACGAGTTCTTGTAAGTTAGTTTCAGAATAATTTACTTCGGGACGTGCTGTTAGACCAAAGGCTACTTCTGATTTATTGTCAGGAGTATCGGCGGATTCAAGTTGAAAAGACTGAAATTTAAAATCTGGTTTTTTACCACCGCACTTAAACCCTAGTTCGAATATCTGTTGGTAGAAATCAGAAGCGTATACTTCACTAATACACCCTTTTAACCAACTAAAAATCCTTCCTCCCTTACCAAAGGGATATACTTTGAAACGGGTAATTTCTGGAAGGTTATACTGTTCTAGTGTGTTACGGGCCACCATACTTGCATAGAAGAGAATAAGCGCAGATAGATAGGCAGGTATTAAAAAAACTGTTCTGATTTTTGAGGGGTTTAAGCCTGGAGCATTAGCGCCGGCTAAAAATCGATAAAAATCCGTTAATTGATTGGGACTTAATTGGTCAAAAATTAAGTTAAGGTAGTAAGGAATTTTTTGAGGCGAGTTAATGATGTCTTCACTCATGGGTAATTTCAAAGGAGAATTTGGACTATCTACAAAATATTGTAAAGCCTCTCGGATAGCTTTAGAATTTTTGAAGGGTATAATTATTCGATTAGCCGCAACTCTTGCTGAGCACTGGCGCAGTAGCTGAACTTTATTCTCATAATTGCCAACAATAAGTATATCACTAGTGCTTCCTCCAATATCAATTCCTATCATTAAATCATCACCGGTGGGGGCGAATCCTCCTCGACTTAGGGCATAGTTGCAAACTGCTTCAGATTCTGTTTGGGGTTTTTCTACCTTCGTTTTAAAATCTTTAAAAGGTTGTAACTCCGCTATTTCTTCATACATAGCCCTATAATACCTTTGGTCTGGTGCCGAAAGCGCACCAGGATAGGCCCAAATTAATTTTTTAGGGCTGGCTCCTGCCTCAAAAAGATCGGCACAAATTTCTAGCCATAAGGTTTTTAAGAATCCTTTTTTCAAATTCATTCCATCCTGGTCATTTTTCCATTTAAGTTCATAAAACATACGTCCTACGTTAGTACGCATGTATTTTCTACCTGTTACTTCCTCCTCGGTTACATCTTCTATTTGTAAATAAGGTTCTAGAATTGGAACACCCCCAGCTAGCTCGGCATTATACATTCCGTTAACTATGCATCTTTCGTCATGGGTATGTACCCAGCTTTTAAGTTGACCATTACGTGTTTCACATCTTTGAAAAAAAAGAAGCTCATTAGGATATGCAATTTTAGCCCAATCGCTGTTTTTATTTACCGGGCATTCTTTTCCTAGTAAGAATAGACGCCTATTTTGCAAGCGTAATGGTTTAATATCAGAACCATCGATAGAATAGCTTATACAGGTATTATTGCTTCCAAAATCAATTCCGACGGTAACCCCACGCATAGAGCCTATATGTTTATCATTATAATCTCGAATGGCGTTGACGGTTGTGCCAGCAAAGGGCTTTTTAAGAGGTAGAAATCCACAAGGGACTTCGGTACCCGAAACCATATAATAAATGGCTACTCCTGCAATAGGAAGAGGGGACTTGATAATTTCATACTTTTGAAGTTGGCTATCGGCTTTTTCAATAGGATACATAATGAGCTTTTTTACTTGGGTAGTTTCATGAGTTGTTTGTGGATCGCCAAAAATAACAAGTTTCGGGCACAAGCTATTACTAGTAGAGCTTTCCAACAATTGCATATTATTTTGCCAGAAGTATGGCTTGAAACGAATAAGAAGGTCATTACTTGGGCACTCCGAATATAAGTAGTATAGTTGCCAGTCTTTGGCGATAAAGTTAGGCCAAAGAACTAAATTAGGGTTGACAGCAAAATCTATTACTTTGTATTCTCTAGTAATAGAAGGGAATTTGGTATTATCCACAAAGAGAATCAATTCTACTTTAATGGTTTTTTCCTTAGGATTATAATGGGCTTTAAGGTGATGATTGGGCGTATCATCGCTATCGCTGGTTACTTCTGAGAGAATATTTTGAAAAAGAAGTAGCCCAGTTTCACTAAGGGGCAAGCTAAAATAGTGCACAAGTCGACTAGGAGTAGAATCTGGTACTTTAAGTAAAATAGTAGCTAGACTTTCTTCTAATTTAGTATTTGGGGTAGCTTCTGTACTTTCTACTTTGAATAAGTAATCACTCTGCAAAAGTAAGGTCTGAGGGTCTATTTCTTGATAGCCCTCATTATTAGCAGGTTTTGTTAACGTGAGGCGATGTCCGAGTGCGTAAGGACGTACTTTTTTGTTAAAAATATCATAGTAAGGGCTGCTAAAATTTAAAGTGCTATCCAGCGGTATGCTAGAGGCGGGTATCTCGACGCGTTTGTTTTTTAGGGCTGTTTTTATGTTTTTTAACCATTCTTCTATAAAAGCTGCTAGGCTATCATGACTAATACGCTTTTGAACTCCGAATCGATTAATTGCTTCATTAAAAGATCGAATTTTCGTTTTAATATTTTCTACGAATAAATATAGCTTTTTAAGTTCTTCTTCGTTAAGTACTTCTTCTTTTAGGGGATCTTCTAAGTGATTACTTTTAGCCCAAGGTACGCTATTACTTAGATTAGGAAGAGTAGTGGCAGTAAAAACTAGGGTGTATGGACTAGTAGCGCCTATAAGTTGATCTTGATAGTAAATTAGTTGCAGACCGGCTTGCTTTTTGTTTCCCATATACCAAAGTTCTTCTTCATCAAAAAGCATTCTTGCAAGAGCGCTTTTAATTTCAAAAAGTGAAGAATTTTCTGAGATTTCGGGGTCAAGGAAGATAGGCTCAGAAATTTTAATACGATTGGCATGAAGAGCTAGCAGTGCAATTAATCCTTTCCACTCTTGAAGTAAATAATTGTAGTAATCAATAAGTCCACTTTGGGGCGCACCATAACTACTACTTGCAGTGTAATAAAAAGCGTATTGAAAGACTCTTGTTCTTGCCCAGGGAGTGGGTATACCTGAAATAATATCTTGGAGGGAAATACTATCTTTATCAATCTCGATAGTTTGGACTCCTTGCATATAAGGGCCCAACTGGTGAAATTCGTGCCATTTTCCTGGCACATCGTCTTTGGGAATGTTAGGGTTAGGTATAAAAAGTAATTTATATTTGGTCATATTTTAGTTGCATTAGGGTTAATTAAAATTATATAGAGTGATAAGAGTATCGTAAACGCGCTTGAGTAGTTTTTCCATAAGGTTCGTGCTAGGCCCATCTTTCTGTTTATTAAAAGCTTCCATAAAAGCGTCGTAAGTTCCGCCGCCCAGCCCCGTGCCTAGAATTCCAGTTTTAAAATTATGGTGTTTAAGATTAGAATCAAATAATTTTGACCAGTTGTATTTTTGTAGTTTTGAGGTAACATCTGTAAAAATATCGGGATGAAAAAGAAAAGCACCCTGTGTAGCTACAGAGCGTTGCAATTGGCGCAGCCAGCCATTTTTAATAGTATTATTTTCTATCTTGAAATGAAATAATTCCATGTAGCGTTTTAGTGCGTCGATAGCTTTTTGAGGTAAATCATTATAAGTTGTTATTCCAATTGACGGTAGATTTTTTCCATGCTTAGCTACATCGAAAAACTTATCATTTAGGGTAAGAAAAGAAAGGGCGGTAAAGCAGCCAAATTTTTTAGTGAATTTTGCTATATCTGTAGGAGAATCTAAAAAATCGCGAAACTGCAGAGAGATATCTGTATCTATCGTACGGTAGTAATAATGAGCTTTCTTTTCTGTATTTTTGATCTTTGCAAGTTGTTCTTCTGGGCTGTAGAAAAAATCATAAGCAGCACAGGCAGCCAATAGCTCTATAAAGTGAGAGTCATTTTCTTGGTCCCTACCGCCAGTAATAACATTATCTTTTTTAGTTGGAGTGGTATAGTCTGCTTTTGGGGTTCCTAGAAGATAAAATTTTTGAAATATGCTTTTGACTGTTCTATCTTCCTCGTAAAACATAATAGCAGCTTGCGAGTTTAGGGCGAAATTCCTTGCATTCGCAATTACTCCTTCCTTCTTTTCCAGATCTTGGGTATCTGGATGGTCGAACTTAAAATAGTGAGTAAGCAAAATACTTCCTAGATAAAAATTTTCTAAAACATGTTGGCTATCCGTCATTAGGCGGAGGGCTTCGTTAAGCGCTTTAGGAAGAATAGGAATAGAAGAAGCGCCTGTACCTCCAAAAACAGAACCCATTAAAAATATTCTTGGGGTAGAATGTTCTGTGGCACTTTGGAGTTGATTAATAAATTGTCCTAAGCTACCCTTAGGCTTATTACGCACTTCTTCTAAGATAGCATGATACATCAGCAGAGAGCCTAAGTGGGTTTGGGCGCGGTAACCATGTAAAAGATTAAAGTTCTGAGTAGCTGGGGTAAATAATAAGTTAGCTAAATCCCTTTCTTGGTCTGCAGCGTAAATTAACTGTGCTAGGCGCCTGAAATCAGAAGTTTGTTGAAGAGAATAATCAGGATAATATTCATAATAATTGATTTTAGCTGAAAAAAAAGAGTCTTTTTGCGGTATTTGCGTAGGCGACTTGATTTGGATATAATTTTCTGTTAACTCTCGCAAACGATAAAAGTTTCCGTTCTCCCTATCGGTATCGAGAGCTAGAATATTGATTTCTTGATTATCAAACATTCCCATAGCGCAAAGGTGCACAAATGCTTCTAAGCACCGCATTCCAGTTCCGCCAATTCCAATAACAAAAATCATATACTTTTTTACATTATTATTTTATATAGTCTACAAAACATTCTAAATGATAGTACCAAATTTATTGCCATATTTTTTTAGTAAGATACTAAGGAGTACTCCTATTGTAAAGTATAGCAACAGTAAAGAAAGAGTAGAAATCCAATTGTAGGAATCCCAGTCTGAAAGTAGGGCATCGTCTATGAGCTTAGGGCGGTGGTGAAAGTGATTAGCTACATAGTGCAAGGCTGTTGTAGCTAAGCCCCATCCAATGAAAAAAAATCGCCTTATTCGAACATCACTATTATCTTGTTTGTAGGGTACGCTAATCGCCATAATGTAAGCTATTCCGATACTAACTATAACGGAAAAGGTAAACCAAATTGACCAGAGCTCTGCAAGCGCCACTTCTAGCTCGTCCATATTACTAATAGTTTGCATTTGGTAGAACCAGACAATAAAGTTAAATACCCCCATATCTAATCTAAATTACTTGATGTGATAATATGCATAATATACATTTTTGAAATGAGAACTAATTGTAGAATAGTCGTTGGCTAATTGTGCAAGGGCCTTTTGAATACTTTCTAAAAGTTGGGTATCAGGCTCATTAACCTTACGAGAGGTTAGATATCTACTTAGTAAAGTATCAGGTTGATAATCAATTTTTTCTACATGCAATATTCCAAGCAGCCATAAAGTCTCTAATTTTTCAAAATTAACAGTAGTAGGCTTACAAATGCTTACTAGCAAGTCGGGTGTATCACATAAATGTGGATATAAGAAATTTTTGAAAAGATATTTAGGCGTTAACTCAATTTTAGAACTTTTAGTTGGAGAAGTTGTACGCTTAGTGGCAGTTTTCCAAATTTCTGCCAGGTGGTAAGTTTGAAAGCTAAATGTAGGCTTGATGCTATGAAATCTAAAAGCTGGTTTTAGTTCAAAAATAGCTGCCTGTCTGGTGCAAGGACAGCTAGTAGCACGATTTTCTTTAATTTCATCTAGTTTTTTCCCATTTAAAGAGTAAACCGAGATATTAAAATTTTTTAATTTTTGATATTGGTAGCAGGCTGTAGGGTAGGTAATAGAACCTTTTTCCGTATCTCGAGCTTCTACATACTGCAAGTAGGGGATTCCAAAAGTAAATAGGTTAGCGTCTATTTTTTTATTTCGTGCTTCTGCAACACTTTGATAATGGAGCCAATCGATAGCAGTTTGAGCATTACTTTTACTTAGAAATATTGACCTTGGCCAAAATTGTAAAAAAAATAAATTTTGTAAGTGGCTATCAGGAAATTTGAGCGTTAGAATATCTAGACAATTTGCTTCTTTGAACCAATTGGTAAAATAAGGAGCTCCAGGTGCTCCTATACTTATTACCTGAGGTTCTTTAGTTCGAGAGGCAATGAAATCAGTGATTAGTAAAAATCCTGTTTCAGAATTTGCATTTTTTTGAATGTATTGTAGGGGCAATTGTACATTGGAAGACTGGGCTGTAAAATACTTAGCATCTAAAAT
The DNA here is from genome assembly GCA_025057395.1 of Bacteroidia bacterium. Classification (GTDB taxonomy): domain Bacteria; phylum Bacteroidota; class Bacteroidia; order J057; family JANWXU01; genus JANWXU01. The sequence goes on from JANWXU010000054.1 coordinate 10,427, forward strand.
AGCGTCTAAATCATCGATAGGTATTTCTTGCATATTTTCCATGTTGTAGATCTTAAGCTCAATACCTGCTGTTTGAAATATTGAAAGGTATTCGATTAATAAATTTTTGACTCCTATATTACTAAGGACAGGGTACATCAAAGTTCCATAGTCTATAATTACTTCCAGCCTGCGCAGACCTTTATTGGTGGTAGCAGGAATGATTTTTTCATGGAAATTAGCAATTTGTTCTAAAGACGGTAGCTTTTCTGGAGCACGTTTTTGAGAAGAACAAGCAGCATTCACTACCACGTATATCCATAAAAGAAGATATATAATTACTTTTTTGCGAGTGTAATTACTGTAAGAAATTTTATTCATTGCATTTTTTCTGCCTAAGCTATGAAGCATGTAAATTAAGTTAAAACAGCCCAAAATGAGTCATTATAGTTGCTTGTATGCTATATAATTGAATTGTTTGAATTTGGCAAGTTGATTTGAAAGTTAACTATAATGAAGTTGCAAAAAACTAGTAAGTTTACATACTTTTATATGTTAGAGTAAATTTAAAAAATTTTTACCCAAATGTAATAATCCAAAAAGATGGGGCTAAAATCAACTATTGGCTATTTTTTAGCAATTAGGAGAGCTAGGCAGATTCAAAAGATTAGTAAGCAGGCTATAGAAAGACAGCAAAGGTGTTTATTTCGATTGTTAAAGGCGGCGGAAAACACTGAATTTGGAAAAGAGCATCAATTTTCGAAAATTAGAAGCATAGAAGATTTTCAAAATCGGGTGCCTATACGTAACTATGAAGCTTTTCTTCCCTACCTAGAAAAAGTATTTGCAGGACAAAAAGATATTCTGTGGCCTGGCAAGCCTATCTACTTAGCCAAGACTTCAGGCACTACCGCAGGTACTAAGTGGATTCCTATTAGCTCCCATTCCATGCCTTTTCATATTCAAGGGGCACGAGATGCTCTAGCCTTGTATATTGCTGAAACAAAAAAGCCTCAGTTTTTGGAAGGTAAAATGATGTTCCTTTCAGGCTCTCCCGCCCTTGTACCTAATGAAGCAGGTATTCTGGTAGGAAGACTTTCTGGAATAGCTCATCATTATGTACCCAAATATTTACTTCAAAATCGTCTTCCTACTTTTGCCATAAATTGTATTGAAGATTGGGAGGAAAAAATTTCTAAAATTATCGAAGAGAGCTATAAAGTAGATTTAAGACTTATTTCAGGTATTCCACCTTGGGTGCAAATGTTTTTTGAAAAGGCTTTTGAGTACACCGGTAAAAAACCTAGTGAATTGTGGCCTAACTTACAAGTTTTTTTTCATGGCGGCGTAGATTACTCACCCTACCGCAGCATATTTTTAGAAACCTTGGGTAAGAATGTAGACGTAGTAGAAGTATACCCTGCTTCTGAAGGATTTATTGCCGTGCAAGATTCTTTGTATGCGGAAGGTTTGCTTCTATTGGTAGAGGGAGGTATATTTTATGAATTTGTTCCTTTAGAAGAATATGATAAACCTAACCCTGCTCGTCTTACTCTTAAGGATGTTCGCTTAGGGCAGCAATATGCTATAATTCTTACTACTAATGCAGGGCTTTGGGCTTATGAAATTGGAGATACTATTCGCTTTACAAGTCTTAATCCTTATCGTATTAAGGTAACAGGGCGAATAAAACATTTCATTAGTGCTTTTGGTGAGCACGTGATAGAAGAAGAAGTAAATCAGGCTATTCAAAAGGCAGCTTCTCAGACTGGTGCGCAAATTAATGAATTTACTGTTGCTCCTAACATTGGCAAAGAGTTATGTTACCATGAATGGTTTATTGAATTTGTTATTTCTCCCCAAAATCTCGAAGTTTTTACTCAGCTGCTGGATGCTGCCTTACGTGAACAAAATATTTACTATAACGACTTAAGGAAGGCAAACGTGCTACAAATGCCTCGTGTTCAAATTTTGCAGCTTAATGCTTGCCGCAACTACATGAAAAGTATTGGCAAACTAGGAGGGCAAAATAAATTTCCACACTTAAGTAATCAAAGGAATATAGCCCAAGCTCTTTTGCCCTATCTTTCAAACAAATAAAAAAATTACTATTTACTATTGCCAATTAGCTTCCAGAATTACCCGCATCAGCTAAATGGAGAGTCATTTATAAGTATATCCTCAATCACTTATTAAATTTCTAAATAAAGTAATAAAATCCTTGAATTTTTAATTAACTAGCGGCTAGTATATAGCTTTAAGAATTTTTTTTTGTTATGTTTAGCATAAGTACTTTTTATAAAAAAGTGTACTATGTTATGTCTTTTTGTGCTTTTTATCTAAGACTTTAGATTCTATTTAATGTGTGTAGAATTAGTATATATAAAAAGGCTTCTCAAATTACTTTTTATTAAAAAATAATATAGAATAGTGTTATCAATCTAAAATTTGCTAATTCAAGATTTTTTTTTATATACTAGTAATAGTATTAGATAAAAATTATTTTTTGTAGTTTTTTTTGAGTTTGGCTATTAAACTCTAATAATTAAATTATCATTTTTTTTGTGTACTAATTTTAAATATTAATATTTTTACTTAAAATTGCCTAACTATAATTTTTGCGAGAAGCGAGTAATATTATATTTAAGTTGTTTGTTCTTAATAAATTTATATATATGAAAAAAAACTTATTAACTTTACTACTTATACTACCTTTTTTCTCTAAAGCTCAGCTCAATATTTCAGCTACTGGAAATTTAGCACAGGAGCTAGAGCGACTTTTTGGTCCAGGGGTTACTATACGTCCTGGTAGCATTCAAATTAATGGAAGGAATAATGCAATAGGTATATATACTAATGGGTCTTCGATAGGTTTTGAGCAGCGGCATAGTAGTGGGCTAATTATTAGTACTGGAGTGGCGCTCAATGCAAGTGGGGGAAATACCACAAATAACCTAAATAGTGAAGTTTGCCCTCCTACACCATGGCAGGATACCGATCTAAGCGCCGCTTTTAATAACCAAAATTTTGCTGAAGGAACAGTAATAGAAGTTGAGTTACAATTTGGCTCTCCTGTATTTCAACTCAAAAACCTAATCTGGGCAAGTGAAGAAAATATTTCAACTTCTAATCCTGATAGAATAGGTATTTTTTTGAGTCAACCAGGTAGTTCTACTGCTCCTCCTGCTATTGCTCAATATACTCTTATTTCTCGAGTAGCGCCTAGTTTTATGGCACCTATTAGTCATGAGCAGCTTACGCAGCAAGCTTCGCCTAATGACCCCCGTACTGCCTTTAATCGCTTTTCTGAGCCTATGTATATAAGCTGGAAGGTAGAACCTTTACGCTGGTATCGGCTCAAAATTGTAGTAGCAGCAAGTACTAATTGTGCAGATGATTCTGCGTTGCTTTTGCCCTTTGGTTGTATGCGTGTAGTGGGGGCAACGCTTCATAATGTGCCTATGGTACTATGCCCAGGTACACGCGATAATTTAGCTTATTCTGCTGATCCTTTTGTAAAAGGGCAAAATATTTATTCTGCTCAAAATCACTGGTATTATGTAGAACTTTCTAATGCCAACGGTGAATTTTATCCCGAAGAGCTTCCTCTATTTCCTTTACCTGGTCCTATGCCTTTTCGTCTAAATCATGGGGGGTACATTTTAGGGGGTAGGCTTACACCAGATTCCGCCGGAACTATTCCTGTCATTTACCCTGCGGATTTAGCTCCAGGAAGTAATTATCGAATTAGAATTAGGGGATGGGATGCTACACCTATACCTATTCCTTTGCCACCTGATAATTTACCCTTAAATGGAATCTTCCAAAGTTTTGGAACCCCAGCGCAGGGGGGCAGTCGTATTGTTCCCAACCCTAATTTTAGGGTCTGGAAAGAGCCGCAAGATACAGTTCGGATAGGAGAAACTTTATTTCTCTTTGCCGAAAGTCCTGCACCAGGTGCTACTTTCCTTTGGCGCGGGCCTAATGGCTTTAGCAGTACAGAGCAAAATCCTATTATTTACTATTCTACTCTCGAAATGCGTGGAGAATATACAGTAACTGCAACTGTGGGTGGCTGCACTTTACAAAAAAACTTGATGGTCTATGGAAGTTGTGATTCGCCTAGAGTTTCCATTAGCACTACCCGAACTTGCGTAAATGGTGCCCCAGTCGAAATTCGTGTGACGAATGCTCGACCTGGTTCAATTACTTGGACTTGTCCTGAATGCATACCGCAACCAGGTCCTAATGATGAAGTTGCCCGTATTTCATGGAGTACCCCGGGTGTAAAAACAATACGCGTGCGGGCTCCGGCTTATCCTGTGGGTCCGAGTCCTAATCCGCAATGCCGTGATTTAGATCGAATATTTACAGTAAATGTTCAGGTTCCGCCTGAGAATTTTGTAATTATTTTGAGTCCGTCTGGCGGAAGGTATTGTATAAACGAAGAAGTACGTTTAGTGGCTGCCCCCCATGATGTTTACAGAACGGGGCACATCTGGAATTGTAGTGGCTGCACACCCACTCCAACCACTACTTATAGCCCAACCCCTGTGAGGTGGGCTACGCCTGGAACCAAAACTATAAGTGTAAGACTTAATGTAATTGGGTGCGGAACTTTCACGGCTTCAACTACAATTAATGTTTTGCCCTCTCCGAGGTTGCAACCTTCTTCTACTAGTGAACGTTGCGGACCAGGAAAAGTTACTTTTACTGTGCAAACTGCCTCGCCAAGTATTAAGTATTTATTGTACACACAAAGTAATAGCGAAGAGATTGTTGCATCTGGAAGGGACTCCGTGTTGGAAACACCCCCTATTTCTACTACAACTACTTTCTTCTTAGCTGCTGTTGATACTGTTTCAGGTTGTTCATCTATAACCAGGCAGCCTATTATTGCGCGTGTCAATCCATTTCCTGCTCCGCCTAGCCTAGTAGGTTCGAATCGCACTTCTTTATGCGGCAGTGGCAGCCGAACCCTTACTGTAAATGCTTCTTCTACTAATGCGACTAGTTTTATTTTGTATGATGAAAATCAAAATAGTATTATTAGCCGAACAAGTATTCCTCCTTACATTCTTCACACCGATACTGTGACAGTGGACAATCAAACTTTAAGCCGCAAGTATTATCTAGAAGGTATAAACGTTGCTACCGGATGTACTTCCAGTACCCGCACAGAAATAATAGTCGATTTTATTCCATTACCTCGAGTGCAAATTACATTATCAGGTCGGGTTTGTCAGCGGGAGCGAATAACAGTCTCATCTGTTGGTACGCTCAGTTCGGAGGCAACATATCGCTGGCAATTTAGTGGTTTAGGTAGTGATGCTTATGTAAGCCCAATGGACTTTACTCGAAGGGGTCCCTTTTTAGTAAGTTGGGCAAGCAGGGGTACTAAAACTATCATTTTAAGTGTTACAGATAATGGATGCAGTAGAACTTTAAGTCAAACGGTAAATGTTTTTCCCTTACCTGATTCTCGTTTTACAATTAGTCGGACTTCTCCTAGGGGGTTCACTTGTGTAGGTAAACAAATTCAAGTGCAGGTAGATAATCCGTTACCTGACGCGCTTTATACCTGGAGCTGTAGTAATTGCACAGCGTTTGAGGCACTAAATAGTATTGGCCCTTATAATCTAAGTTGGGAAAATGCCGGTACTAAAACAATTACTTTAAGAGTAATTTCGGCAGAGGGTTGTACAAGCCAAATAGATACGCAGTTTGTTACAGTAAATACTGTTCCTAGGGTTCGGATCAGTGTAACTCAGAATGTGATTTGTGAAAATCAAACAATTCAATTAAGTGCAAATTTTTTGAATACCCCTCCCTTGCCTAATGTTATTTGGACTTCTTGTAGCGGCTGCCGCCCTACTATTGAAGGAAGCCGCAATTTTGAAGTAGGACCTACAAGTTGGCCAGTAAGTGGAACTAAAACTATTATCCTTCGAGCTGAAAATACTGGGTGTCCTCCTGCTGATACGAGCATTAGGGTAGTTGTAAATCCTAATCCTGCACCACCTATTTTGCGTGATACTGCTGTTTGTGGTGCTGGCACTTATACCTTACGAGCTCGCATGGGTGAACCTGCCGGTAATTTTATTTATTGGTATGATAGAGATAATCAAAATCTACCCAGACTATTAGGTACTCGTAGCTCTGCGCCCTATGCACTAGAAGTAACTTTACCCTTTACTAAAGATTTTTGGGCAGAAAGTGTAATTGAGTCTACAGGCTGTAAAAGTTCACAAGCTAATATGCGTGTTACAGTAAATCCTTTGCCACCCTTACCCACGCTGCTAGATTCTGCACGTTGTGGACCCGGTACTTTGCGCTTACGGGTTGCGCCTAATCGATTTTACCAGTTTAATTGGTCTAATTTTCCTAGTATTACGGCTCCCATTATAAAGAGAGGTGAGTTTCTAGATATTGATGTTCCTACCAATCAGCGCTACTATGTTTGGGCAACTGACCTTAGTACGGGTTGTATTGGTCCTATCAAAGAAGTAGTTCCTATTGTCCACCCTGTTCCGCAAGCAGACTTTGTTTTTTCTCGTAGTTCGCTTTGTCAGGATAGTATCATAACTATTCGCTTTACTGGTTCTGCACCAGCAGGTTCCTATTATACTTGGAATTGCTCTGGCTGTGATAATGTTGATCCTAACGCTCCTTTGGAGGGGATTAATCGGGGTACACTACGCATTCGATGGGCAGGATGGGGCATAAGAACTGTAAGTGTAGTGGTGGAAACACGTCCGCAAGGATGCCGTGATACTGCCCAGAAAGCTATTACTGTAAGTCCTCATCCATTTGCTTCGTTGCGGGTGCGAAGTGTCAATTTGTGTATTAATGATTCGATGCTTGTAGAAGCAGCCCCCATTCCTTTTCAAGCTACCTACCGTTGGAATTGCAGCGGTTGCTTCCCGCAACCAACTTTAGATGAAACCCGAAAGACTGTAAGATGGTTTACACCAGGTGCCAAGACTATTTCTTTAGTTACTCAAACTCCTGCCTGTGGTACGGCTCAAGCGCAAACAATAGTGAATGTAAGTGAATTACCAGTGGCAGAGATTCAAACGCAGGGCATAGACCGAATTTGCGCAGAAAGTTTACTTCCTCTTTCAGCAACCCCTGTGAATAGAGCTTGGTACCAGTGGAATTGTAGTGGTTGTGGTATTGCGGGTAATGGCTCCCTGGTAGAACCAGGACCTTTACAAGTAAGCTGGGGGCTTCCGGGCACTAAAACTATTACTCTTCGAGTTAATACGCCTGGCTGCCAAGGGGCACAAAATCAAAAAGTTATTGTAGTCGACAGTTTACCAGCTCCTCCAACTAGCGATACGCTAGTAGTTTGTGGCCAAGGACCTGTACGTCTTCCTATTCGAGGAGTGCCCGATTTTTCCATAGCTGCTGTTCGTATCTATACTGTACCTCAAGGCGGTACCGCCCTTGTTACAGATTTTACCCCGCCTTATCAATTTGAATTATTTATTAGTACTACAACTACTTTTTATACAGAAACTCAAGCGTTTCCGCCCAGTGGCTGCTTTAGTCCAAGAAGTGTATTTGTAGTAAAGGTAGTGAATACTCTAGCAGAACCTACAGCGGCAGAGGTAATACGCTGTGGTAATGGTGTAGTTACTTTTACTGCTCGTGCTGGTATACCGGGTGGGCAGCGGATGTGTTTATATACCACACCTACAGCTACTACTCCTATTGTTTGCCAAGAAGGCTCGGCTACCCAAGATTTCTTGCTTACTTCAACTCCCATAGCTACTCATACCGACTTCTATCTAGAAAATCAGTCTACTGACCGCGTAGGATGTATCAGTCCTAGGATACAAATTAGCGCCCGAGTAATTCGTGTTTTACCTGTTCCCACTTTTTCCGATGTTGTGTTTTGCGATAGTGGAAGGGCTACTGTAAGTGTAAATGTAGTTCCAGAATTACGCCAAAATTTTATTCAACTTTTTGATAGGCCAAATGGGGGCTTACCCTTGCATAGCGATATTATTCCACCCTTTGAGTTGCAATTACCCTTGGTGCGTACTAATACTACTTTTTATGTAGAAAATACTAGTTTGATAGGTACTTGCACTAGTTCTGTAAGAGTTCCTTTGCGGGTTAGAATAAATCCTTCTCCCAAAGCACCTGAAGTTTTGGCGCAGCGCATAGTAGGTTGTTCATCTGCTTTTACTTTTACTGTTTTTGTAGAGCAGCCAGGACAACTAAGGGTATTTGATTTAAATGAGGAGCTGATTTTGCAAGAGTCTATTCAAGCTTATCCACAGCTACATCAGCTCGTAATACCTAATGTTACCACTAGTAGTCGTTATTATCTTACTTTATTAGACCCTGCTAATGGCTGCGAAAGTGTGCGCTCTCAGGTACTTACTGCAGAAATGATTACTTGCCCAGGTCCACCCATAGCACAGCGCCAGTATATATGTAAGCCCGGTTCGCCTGTAGAAATAATTCCAGCTCTTACCCCACCTCTGGGCGAGGGGGTTCGCGTATATACTCAGCCTCAGGGTGGCGTACCTATTGCCCAAAGTAATATTCCTCCCTATCGTATTTGGATACCAGCTGTTTCTACTACCACAACCTATTACTTGGAGTCTTATATAGGTTCTTGTGCTAGTTGTTTTCGCAGTCCTTTTGAGGTTTGGTTGGATGAAGCTTTATTGCCTCCTACTGCTCCTACTGTAAAGCGATGTGGCAGCGGTATTGTAACTTTTACTATTACTCATAGTGTTCCTCAAAGTCGTACATACATTGTGTATGATGCTCCTGGTGGAAATGTAATCACTATAATTAATCAGCCACCTTATGTTTTTACTACTCAGGTACAAACTACTACTACCTTTTATTTAGTAGGTATATCGCTGTTAGGAAATTGTCCATCTTTGCCACAGCCTATTGTAGCAGAGGTGCTACCGCCGCTGGGTGCTCCATTAGTTATTTCTAAAACTCGATGTGATGCAGGCAGCGTTATTTTTCCAGTGATTTTAACACCACCCTTTGGAACAGCAGTAGCCTTGTATACTCTTCCCAGTGGAGGTCTACCTATATTTTGGGATAATTCGCCTAACTATGAGCTTACTACGCCAGTAATTACTACTAATACTATCTTTTTTGTAGAGGCTTACGATGAACTAACCGGCTGCCGCAGTAGCCGAATTCCTGTAACGGCTTATATACAAAAAACACCTCTACTTAATTCATCAGCTGTGCAGCGTTGTGGAAGTGGTTCTCTTACTTTTAGCGTTGAATTAAATTTAGAGGGGAATTATGAAGTTCGGCTTTATACTACCCCTAATGCTTCTGTACCTTATAGTACTACACAAGTAGCGCCGTACCGTATTCAGAGTCCTACACAGCATGTTTCGGTTGCTTCTTATTATTTAGAAGCTATTCACTTACAAAGTGGATGTATAACTAATCGAATAGTGGTAGAGGGAAGAATCATTCAACGGCCAGGAGTTCCTATTATAAGTAATGATAGAATATGTGCAGATACACAGCCTATTTTTACAGCGGCTATGGGCACTCCTGCAGGTGATGAAATTGTGCTGTATACAAGTGCCTATGAGAATACACCCTTTTCTATAGCTAATCATTTCCCTTATCGTCTAAGTGCTCCACCCGTGCTTACGCAAACAGTCTTTTATATTGCTAGTCGGCTTAATGCAATTGAGTGTATTAGTGAAAGGGTAGCAGTACAAGCTTTACCTCGTCCTAAAGCACCTATAGTAGAAACAATAAATATTTGTCAGCCGGGCCCTGTTACTTTTACTATAGCTATGCAGCAGCCGATTGGGTTACAAGTAAGTTTATATAGCAGTGCTATGCCCGATGTCGCGCTTGCTACAGACGTGGAGCCGCCTTTTATCTTGGAGCTACCTTGGGTAGCAAGAACTACTACTTACTATGTAGCCGCAACCAATAATTTTACAGGTTGCAGTAGTTCACCTGTGCCTGCGGTGGTACAGCTCAATGAAAGACCGGGGATTCCATTGGTGCAAACTGCCTATCGTTGTGGGCCCGGTCCTCTTACTTTGTCGGTGGCACAGGGCTTTCCAGCAGGAAATATTATTCGTATGTTGGATGCTTTTGAGGGGGGTAATGAAGTAAGTCGGGCGATTGCACCGGTAGGGTATTATTATGAGCTTTCAACACCGGTGGTTTCTGAAAGTCGCTACTATTACCTAGAGAGCATTAATACTACTACTAACTGTACTAGTGCGCGCCGTGCAGTAGAAATTTTAATAGAGACACAACCAGAAGTAAAGCTAGTTCATAACGGGCCAATTTGCTTAGGAGATACTTTAAGATTAACTGCTGAGTGCCGGGCAGCAGACTACTATATTTTTGAAGGACCAGGTGGTTTTAGAAAACAAACGGCTTTTCAGTGCTGTGCCACGCGACCCAATTTTTCTAATAATGACGAGGGGGTATATAGTGTAACTGCAATTTTAGGGCGCTGTACATCAAATGTAGCTACTGCGATGGTTCCTTTAGTGATGAATAGCTATCCTCGTCCAATTTTACAGACTGATGTTTCTTGTGAAAATGAACCTTATTGCTGTGTTTGCCAAAATAGCGCCCTAACTTTTAGGGTAGCTAATAATGAGCTTTATCCCCAAGGCTCTCGATTCCGATGGAAAAGTAATGTATTAGACACTACCACTGCAGTGCCTTCTCTACGCTTACCAGTAAATTGGAATACTGCAAATCTAGAAATACGAGTACAGGTCATTACCCCTTGTAGTACAGAGTTTTCGTTGCCGCGTACTTTTTGTATTAGGTCAGCGCCTCGAGTACCTGTAGTTCTTCAAACGCAGAATGGCTGTCAAAGTGGAGGTCGTCTGAATTTAACTATTGAAAACCCTGAAGAAAACGTTACTTATGTATGGAATGGACCGTGCCTAACGGCAGCAGTAGGAAGAAGCTTCTCTTTTACGATAGGTCAAAATTGTAGTGGAATCTATACAATTGAAGCTCGTACGCAAAGTGGTTGTGGTATAAGTAGGCGCACTATAGAAGTATTTACTTTCCCTGTACCTGCGCAAATATCAGCAAGTGCTCGTGAAAGTGTTTTATGTGTAGGGCAAAATATAGAGCTGAGAGCAGAATTGGTACCTCATTTGCAGTATCGTTGGGTAGGGCCAAATGGATTTAGCAGCACTGTACCTAACCCTGTAATTACTGCCGCTTCTTCTTTGGCTTCGGGAACTTATCAAGTATACGGTTACCGTGCTAATTGCACTACAGCGGTTACTCAGGTACCTATTATTGTTAATAGTCCTATTATAGGCGGAGCTGTAAGTAATAATTCGCCAATTTGCGCTGGGCAACCGCTACGTCTTTCAACTAGCGGTTTTGCTAGTTCAGTAAGTTTTCGTTGGCAAGGTCCCCAAGGCTTTAGTAGCACACTTGCTAATCCCATTTTAACAAATACTACTCCTGAAAATAGTGGTATCTATACTTTAGTTGCCTCAGTGGCAGGCTGTCCAAGCTTAACTTATACTACCAACGTAATTGTTAATAGTCTTCCCTCTGAAGCAGCTCTTATTTTGGCAAGTAATAGCCCCTTATGTGTAGGGCAAGTATTGCAAATAACTGCTCCATTGGTAGCTGGAGCTTCTTATTTTTGGAGTGGACCCAATAGCTTTAGTAGTAGCCAAAGGACGGTAGTTATTCCAAATGCTACAACAGCACAAAGTGGAACATATAGGGTCTCAATAGAAGTACCAGGTTGCTCAGTAGCTACTGCTTCTACAACTGTTAAGATAAATACTAATCCGGTGGCTACAATTTTAGGACCTAATGCTATATGCGCAGGAGGAATACTTCGTTTGATGGCTGCTGAAGTGCCAGAGGCTAGCTATGAATGGAGAGGTCCTTTGAATTTTCAAGCTAGCGGAAGGATAGTAGAAAGGAATAACATTAGTAGAGAAGCTTCAGGCTCTTATTCACTAACGGTAACTGTTCCTGGGTGTCCTAGTCAAACTCAAATACATACTGTAGAGGTTAATTCATTGCTTCAAAATCCTGTTATTTTAAGTAATATTCCTGTTTGTGCGGGTGAAACTCTAAGTATAAGCGTATCGAATGCGCCTGCAGACTTGAATTATAATTGGCAAGGTCCACAAGGTTTTAGTGCTACAGGCTCTAATTTCAAATTGCCTAATGTTGCTCCTAATCAAGCAGGCTTGTATACACTTAGTGTAACTAGTGCTGGCTGTGCACCATTTCGCACTACTGTAAATGTGGTGGTAAACTCACCTCCTAGCTTACCTCGCATTAGTTTGCCTTCTGCTCTGTGTGAAGGTTCTTCTTATACTTTTAGTGTTGAGAATGTGGAGCCTAATGTAAATTATTCTTGGCGTAAACCTAATGGAGAGGTAGTTAATGAGCAGAAACTATTACTTTCCAATATCCGCCTAATAGATGCTGGTATTTATCAAGTTTGTGCCCAGAGGGCAGGTTGCAATCCTATTTGCAATACCTCTACTCTAGTAGTTTCGCAATTACCTGGTCAAATTCAAATTTTTCATAATGGACCTATCTGTAGTGGTCAGTCTTTGCAACTTAGCGCTACTTCTATTAGCGGCGCTACTTACCGTTGGCTAGGCCCCAGAGGATTTGTAGCAGAAAGCATAAGTGCTACAAGAGCTAATATTACTTTAGCAGACTCAGGTAGTTATAGCTTAAACGTTACGGTGCCGGGTTGCGGAGTTTTTTCGCAGAGCGTACGCATATCAGTAGTAGGATTGAGTGGCTTAATAGCTCTTTCTAACTCGCCACTTTGCGTAGGTCAGACTCTTCGACTTAATACTAATTTTAATAGTAGTAATAGTAATTCTACAATAAGCTATCGTTGGCAAGGACCCCAGGGATTTTTTAGTATTGAAGCGGCACCTGTTTTACCAGCGGTAACTGTTGCTAGAAGGGGTGTTTATTCAGTGACGGCGCAATTAGCAAATTGCCCCGCTGAGAGAGCTACCGTGAATGTACTAATAGATGAGCCCCTGGATGAAATTCGTACTAGCCAAAATAGTCCCTTATGTAGTGGCGCAAATTTGCAAATTAATACCCTTGTGCCTCAAGAAAATGTACAGTATGAATGGCAAGGTCCTGCAGGTTTTCGTAGCACCTTTCCTAGTGTATTTATAGCCAATGCTACCGTACGCAATGCTGGAGTATATACCTTAACCGTACATACTCAAAATCGAGGATGTCCTTCTAGAGAAGTTAGAATTCCTATTGAGGTGCGTCCTGGTATTCAACAGCCTGCTTGTGTGTCTACAGCCGCTACTGTACAGGTTGGAGATACAATTTACTTATGCAAAGGTGAAGTGAGTACTCCAGGCTTGGTGTATGAATGGCGTGGGCCTAATAACTTTTTCTCTCGAGGGGATATTGTAGATGTAAGAATTTTTAGTGCTAAAATTACTGATAGTGGAACTTATACACTTACTATTATTTCACCAGGTTGTTCATCTGCAAGTTTTTCAAAACAGGTGATTGTACAGGAATCAAATTGTATACCGCCTGCTGTTGTAAATGTTTTTCCTCTAACTTCTACGCAAGTAAGTATAGAGTGGAGTGGGGTACTAGGGGCTGTTTGTTATATTGTTTCTTATGGTAAGCTTAGTGAATCTGAAAGTCGGTGGTTTGAGCAGCCTGTTTTAGCACCATCCAATCGTTTAAGCATTGGTAATTTACAACCTGGTGAACGCTACGGAGTAAAAGTACGTACTAATTGCAGTTCCTGTGAGCTTACTGCAGGCATACTTTCTCCCTACTCTGCTACCCGAGTATTTACTACGCAGCTGAATACGAAAGAGCATCAATCCTTTACAAACTACCGGCAGGTAATAATTTACCCTAATCCAGCTAAAGAAATTTTGCAAGTTCGCCTAGAAAATACCAAGCTAGGGGGAGCAATTAAGCTAAAAATTCGAGATAGCATAGGCAAGGAAATTATTACCTTTGCGCCATACGAAGTGCATCCTGAGGAGGAAGTTGTGGAAATTCCTTTGCACTTATTAAATATTTCGGCAGGTATGTACTATTTAGAGGTAGAAATGGAGACTCAAAAGCAAGTTTTGCCCTTTATAATCCAGCGCTAATATAAAACTATAAACCCGAAAGTGGGGCACATTGCACTAGATAAAAAAGTGTAGTGTGCCTCAATTTTATGTTTTATTTGTTTACTTCTTCCCAGTACACTTTATCTTTTACTACTACCACGGCAAGTAAATGCAAAAGCCGCTTGCTTTGCAAAAAACTATCTTGACGATAATA
>JANWXU010000055.1 GCA_025057395.1 Bacteroidia bacterium
TAAGTTAGGAGTGGAAGATTTTTCCGAGGAATTAGATAAGTCTACCTCATCATCGTATTCAAATATAATATCACAGTGCTCTCCAATTGTTTCTAATAACTCTATTAGTGAAATTGGCTTTAAAAATAATTTATCATATCCCTGAGTTTCTAGCTTTCCATGATTTTGCTTAAACGAATTGGTGGTAATTGCGATTAGGAGCGCGTGGGTACTAGTGTTGCGAATTATTTTTACTAAGTCTGTCTTTTTAAGTTCAGGTAAGTCTAAATCAAAAATTATTACTTGTGGATTTTGAATTTTGAAAATTTCTAAGGCTTCTTCTGCGTTATCTGCTTCTGCTACAATAAAAGAAAAATGTTCTAGGTACTCCTTAATTAAGTTTCTATTAATTGGGTCATCGTCGGCAATTAATACGTGAATGGGCTCAGGAAAATGAGCTCGAATAATTCTTTTGCCTTTAGTATCTTCATAGACATTACTGGTTACCTTAGGTAAGGGTATGGTAAACATAAAAGTACTTCCTGTGCCTACTTCGCTTTCGATTTCTAATACTCCCCCCATTAAGCGGATAAAATTGTTAGTAATAGAAAGACCAAGCCCTGTTCCACCCTCTGTATTAAGATGGGCTTGTACTTGGGTAAAAGGCTTTAGAATTTCTTCTAGTTTATCTTCAGGAATACCCCGACCCGTATCTTTTACAAAAAAAGATATCATATCCGCCTCTAGTACTCGGACCCAAACAGTTATGCCCCCCTTTTCGGTAAATTTAACAGCATTACCAATTAGATTAATGAGGCACTGTTTAAGTTTTTTTTCATCTCCCAGAACGTATTCTGGTACCCGTTCCTCAATTTCAAAATTGAGATATAAACCTTTTTCTTCACAGCGAATCCAAAAAAGATTAAATAAGTCTTTTAGTAAAGTGGTTAAGTTAAAAACAGCAGGGGTAAATTCCACCATTCCTGCTTCTATTTTGCTTAAGTCTAGGACACTATTCACGAGCGAAAGTAGGTGTTCGCCACTGTTATGAATTACTTTAATTTTATTTTTATAGTTAGAAGTTAGATACGGGTCTTCTAGTAAAAGTTGGCTATAGCCTAAAATGCCATTAAGGGGAGTTCGAAGCTCATGACTCATAGTAGCAATAAAACGTGATTTGAATTGGTTAGCTTTCTCAGCTTCTTCCTTAGCTCGGAGTAACTGTATAGTTCTTTCTTCTACCTTTTTTTCTAAAAGTTGCTCGGAATGGCGAAGTTGTTCATTAGCTTTCTGCAAAGCCTGCTCTTGTTTAATTTGCTCTGTAATATCAAAGCTGATACAAAGAACTTTTTCTATGTTGAAGTTAGGTCCTGTGAGTAGGGAAAAACTTGCTATTACCCAAAAAGGCTCTCCATCTTTGCGAAGATTTTTGAGCACCCCTGTCCAGGGTTTACCACTTCTAATTTTTTCCCACCAGTTGCTAAATAAAGGCGAATTATCTGAAGTAAACACTAGTGTATAGGGCTTACCTATCAGCTCAGACTCTGCATAGGCGGATAATAGGATAAATTTCTCATTTACTTTCAGAAAGTTGCCATCTAAATCAAATTCACAAACCATAGCAATTCTGTGAACTGCACTCATTCTATCGGTGAGCTCCTTTTGGTATTGTTCGAGTTCTAGTTGCTGGGCAAGAGAAAGCTCTAGTTGTTTTTGTATTATTTCTGCCTGCCGTATTTGCTCCGTGATATCAAAACGAATGGAAATATATTTCATGGGCTTATTATTAGGACCCATAATTGGAGCAACTGTAGCATTTACCCAATAAGGACTCCCATCTTTAGCGCGGTTTTTAATAATACCCTGCCATATTTGTCCCCTTCCGATTGTTGCCCACATTTCTTTGAATACTTGCGAGGGGGTATCAGGATGTCTAACAATACTGTGGGGTTTACCAATTAATTCTTCAACACTATACTTGCTAATTTGAGCAAACTTTTCATTTGCGAAGGTGATAATTCCTTTAAGGTCTGTTTCGGAGACCAAAGCAGCGTGGTTGGTAATTCGAATACGTGCTTCTAGCTCACTTTGCGCAAGTTTTAGGTGTTGTATAGTTTCCTGTAATTTTTGGGCTGTATTTTTTAATTCTTTTTCTTGCTCCCTGGCTAGGTACAGCATTTGAGCTAGATTTTCTTCCTGCTCTATTTCTTTAGTAATGTCAAATCGAACGGCTATGTATTTTTGGGGTTTCCCATCTATACCAATTTCAGGAGTTATGGTAGTTGCCACCCAGTAGTAACTCCCGTCTTTGGCTTTATTCTTTATTGTGCCCTTCCAGACATTTCCGCTAGAAATGGTTTTCCACAACTGCTCAAAGAATTCAGGAGGATGGTAGCCAGAATTAATAATATTATGCTTTTTGCCTACTAATTCTTCTATGCTATACTTAGAAACTTGTGCAAATTGCGAGTTGGCAAATGTGATAACTCCTTCTAGGTCGGTTTCAGAGACAATTGCTGCATTATTAAGGGCATTGATTTGACCTACTAGTTGAATTTGAACTTTTTCTAAAGTAGTATTAGCAAGAGTTAATTCTTGGGTTAGGGCTTCTAGTTCTTTTTCTCTTTGCTGGCTTTTTTGCAATAGTGTTTCTAGGTGTTCTTTATATTCGATTTGCTTTGTAATATCAAAGCGAACACTAATATACTTTCGTGGCTTGCCATCTATATCCAATTCTGGGGTAATTGTAGAAAGAACCCAGTAAAAGGTACCATCTTTTCTTTTATTCTTGATAATGCCTTTCCATACTTTTCCTTGGGAGATGGTAGCCCATAAATCTTCAAAAAGTTGTTGTGGCTGATGTCCCGATTTCAGAATACGATGATTTTGACCTAGCAGCTCTTCTTGAGTATATCCCGAAATTTGTACGAAAGCTTCGTTAGCGAAGGTGATATTTCCTGCTAAGTCTGTTTCAGAAACTATAGCAGCATTATTAAGTGCAGCGATACGACCTTGTAATATTAGCTGTGTTTGAATAAGTTCCTCATTGGTAGCATGTAGCTCTTCGGCCGTTTGGCAGACTTCTTCTTCTGCGGTTCTGGCTTCTTCTAAAGCTTGTTGTAGTTCTTCCTGTAATTCAATTTGTTTAGTAATATCAAAACGGATGGAAATATACTTTTGTGGCTTACCATCAGGCCCTATTTCGGGAGTGATAGTAGAATATACCCAGTAGTAAGAACCGTCTTTAGCTCTGTTTTTGATGATCCCTTTCCAAACTTTGCCGCTACTTATAGTTTTCCAAAGTTCTACAAATAACTCATCAGGCTGGTGTCCAGATTTTAGAATACGGTGGTTTTTCCCTAGCAATTCTTGTTCCGAATATTTAGAAATTTGTGTAAAGGTAGGATTTACGAAAGTGATATTTCCTTCTAAGTCTGTCTCAGAGACGATAGCGGCATTGTTGATTGCCCGGCTTAGAGAAGCGTATTGGTGATTTAAAATTGAAATTTCATTTTCTTTTTGTTGTAATTCTAATTCTTGTCGCTTTAGTTGATGTTGAAGTTCTTGATTTTGTTTGAGAAGATTACGTAGGTTTTCTTCCTGGAGAAATTGTTGGGTTACATCAAAGCCAACGGCATAATATTTAATAGGTTCATTTTCTTCGTTTACTTCAGGCACAATAGTTAAGGAGAGCCAGAAAGGAGTCCCATCCTTAGCTTTATTTTTGAGAATTCCATTCCACTTCCGCCCCTGGCGGATAGTTCCCCACATTTGCTCGAAAATTTCAGGAGATTGGGTTTCAGATCGAATTAAATTATGTCTTTTACCAATAATTTCTTCCTTTTTGTATTTTGTTAATCTGGTGAAGCCCTCGTTTACATTTAGTATAATTCCTTGAGCATCCGTTTCCGAAACTATTGCATTTTCCAGTAGTATTTGGCATTGGGTAATGAAATTTTTCTGTTCAATTTTGAGATGTTGATTTATTAGTTTTAATTCTTCAATAGTTTCTTTATATTCTTTTTCTTTATTGAGGAGGTAATGAAATTGAGACTTTAGTTCTTCGTGAGCGATGTAGTGAGCTGTTATATCTGTTCCTATTAGTTGGTACACGCTGAAATTACCACTTACTGTGTCATATACAGGCTGAATATAAACTTGAAGCCAGAAGGAGCCCCCTAATTGAGTTTTAAAGTGAAGTATTCCCTGCCAGGGAGCGGATGGAGGGGCATCTGGTGCTAAATTTTGCCAAAGGAGAGTGTACATTAATTCTTGTACTTCCGGAGCAAGCAGCTTAAGAAAAGGATAATTTTGTAGCGTTTCTGCAGAGTAGCCACTAATGTATTGAAAAGGGGGATTACTATTGACAATGTTTCCTAGGCCATCAATTTCTAAAAAAACAATTTGTTGTTCAAGTGCTTGAAGGTAAGTTTCATATTTGCGTTGTTGAGTTTGCAAAGTTTCAAGTGCTAAAGGAGAAACTTTAGGCTGAAAAAGTACAAGAACAATTTTTTCTAACTTATTTTGGTTATTATAGTAAGGCACTAAAGTAACTTCGCAGTCTATTGTTTTTTGATGACGGTCTTTAATTTGAATTATTCCTTGCCAGGGGGTAGCTGCATCGAAGGCTTGAGTAAATTCAGGGTTAGGAGTAGCAAATAGGACGAGCAAGGATTGGTGAATTAGTTCTTCGGGCATATAGTTCAATTTATAGCAAAGCCCTGGGTTGACAAAAAGTATATCTCCTTCAGGGTTGCACTCTATTACCATTGCGGCTTGGTTAAGGGCATTTACCTGACATAACAAAGCATTTTGCGCCTCCTCAATGCGATCTAATAGTTCCTGCATTTCTTCATAACTTAGTTTTTCAGTGGTGAGATTTTCTACTCGCTCCCTTCTGCCATTACGGCCCTTACCTAAGTTATTTGTTTTTTCCATTTGCTGTTCATAATTAAGTTGTAAAGTTAATGCCAAACTCTTTATCTTCCACTATAAAGTTTTTAGCATGTTTGTTTGAGGCTTTTTGTTTATTGTTAGTTTGATTTACGGTAAAAATAATACCCTAGGTCTACTTTTTTGACTATCCGCTCTTTATTATAAAACTTGACTATAAAATTGTATATTTGTTCATATATTCACCAAAATTCATAGTTTTTATGCCCTTTGCTGATTTCAGCCGTTACATCGAGCGGTTGTCTAAAGAAAAAGCTCTGCGTGAGCAGCTTTTTCAACAGTTAAAAAATGAGCGATATAATGATAATTTACATATTTTAGTTCAGACTGCACAATCTCAAGGTTATTCTTTAATAGAAAAAGAAGTAATTGAGCGTATTGCGCCGGGCGAAAGTATAGGCTCAGGTTGGCTATATATTACTGAATACCCCCACGAATTAGCTTTTTACTGGCATACGGTAAGTGGTGCAAGCTACGGAATAAGTTTCCCAATTACTGCACGGTTTGGGCATATTTTAGGTGATTCCTCTGCTAGTTTGCCATTAGAGGAGTTAAGTGTTCAGGAAGCTATTTTTTCAATTGCTTACGTTACAATGGCTTATGATGGTGTATTGGAAAGTAAAGAAGCTGCTATTATTTTGGAAAAAATGCAGCTATTAGAATTAGTAGCGCCGGACGATATAGCTTCTTTATGGGTAGTTGCGAATCGGGTAGTACAAATTGCAAATGAAAAGGGCTTGCCCTTACTTTTTCGAAGTGCAGTTGCCAAGCTTTCCTATAGTGAAAAATTGCTAGCCTTCCAAATTTCGCTTGATGTTATGGCAGCAGCCGAGAAAAAAGCAAAGGATAATTCTTTTTTTTTGCAGGCTTTAGCCAACGCTTTAGAAATATCAGAATGGAAGGCTTATGAACTAGCCAAAAACACGTGGTTTCCGCAAGAAAAATTTATCTTTACTCAAAGTTTTGCTAATATCCTCTTTGGGCCTTGTTCAAAGGTTGTTTATTTGCAGCCTTATGAGGCGCTATTATCAGTGGCTTATATAGCAACTTTTGCCAGCGGTAAAGGCGGAGTTCAAGAATTAAATTCGCTTCTAGAAAAGCTGCAGCCAATTTTAGCTCCCTTTCAACTAACAGAGCAGGCTATTCAAGATGCTATTCTTAAAATTAAGGATATTGCAGATGCGTATGGGCTATCTATTTTGTTTGGTAATGCGCAAACAGTGCTTTCTGGAGAGTATGCAACTACTGCTTTTCGTATAGCTTCGTTGGTGGTCCTAGCCGATGAAATCATTGAAACCCAAGAACAGGATTTTTTAGTAGCCCTATCCAAAGCACTTCGTGTAAGTGAAGATAGTTACCAAAATATTATAGCGGGTATTATTCGGGAAAACGCTAAAGAGAAAAGACATCGGTTTGATGAAATTTTTGCAAGTGGAGCAGCTTTAGATATC
The DNA here is from genome assembly GCA_025057395.1 of Bacteroidia bacterium. Classification (GTDB taxonomy): domain Bacteria; phylum Bacteroidota; class Bacteroidia; order J057; family JANWXU01; genus JANWXU01. The sequence goes on from JANWXU010000055.1 coordinate 6,384, forward strand.
CCCCTGAGCCAAGAAGAGGCTATTTTAGCAATAGGCTACATTGCTATGCTTTGCGACGGCGTGGCGCTGGAATCTGAAGCAAGCACTATTATTGAATTTATGCGTAGTAGAGAGCTGCTTGCAGAGGATAATGAGGCACTAGCATGGCAATGGATAGCCCACATTCAAGAAATATCTTTTAATCATGGCATGGGGGCGTTATTTCATACTGCTCAAAGGGTGCTTAGTGGACCCTTTAGCGAAGATGCCTTTCGATTAGCGGTAGAAATTATTGCTTCAGACCAAGCTGTAATAGAAGAGGCTGAGTTTGAATTTTTAATTGCTTTGGCTGAGGCTTTGCTTCTTCCAGAAGAAAAAGTTCATCAGATTGTGGAAGAGGTAGCCATTGAAAAACGTACCTTATCTGAGTATGCTCATATATTTAGAACCAATCAAAAAATTAATCGTAAATTACTTACCTCTGAAGCATTGCTGGCACTAGGTTATTTAACAATCCAGCAAATAGGAGAATTCTCTAATGCTGCTATGGGAGCCTTACTGGATACTTTTTATTCTCATCCTACCTTTCAAAATTTCAAAACAGATGAACTCTGGCACCTTCTTTCAGATATTATTCAAATTTATAGTTCTTCAGAAGCAGGAGGGGTGTTTAATGTTGCTAAAGAGGCCCTATCACTAGATAAAAGAATGGATGCAATTAATTTACTCCTACAGTACATATACCGAAATCCTAAGTTTTTCCCTAACATTCAGAATAATAATAACTTTATGCGGGCTATGGCAAAAGCTTTAGGAATTCAAGATAAAAAATTTCTTTCATTAACAGAACAAGCCCATCTTTTAGTAGCTGATTCTAAAGCAACTTAAATAATACCCAATAATTTGGTTTAATTAAAAAATTAGGCGAGGCTACCCTCGCAAAAACGAAGTAATAGCCCCCTTTACTCACTGCTTACTTTACTTAGCTTAGATCAGTTTCTATCTTTGTAGGATAAATCGTTCAGTTAAGCGCATTTGATTCTCTTGAAGAGTAAGTGTATAAACGCCACTAGTAAGGGTAGAAAGATCAAGTTCAATCTTTTTTTCTTGTAGTTGCTCCTGAGTAATCATTATTCTATAAACTTCTTTCCCGAGAGCATCATTGATGATTACGAGAGCGTCTTCTGCGCTAGGTAAATTCTCGAAATGAACTAGTATTTTGCCATGAGTAGGGTTAGGGTATAAAGTTAAGGTAGGCAGAGAAGAAAAATTTTGAAGTTTGGGTTGGCTACCTTGTGGCAGGGTGGTAAACCTTACACTTTCTGAGTAGTCGCTTGCATCTTGGCTGCTACAATTATAACGAATTTGGACTTCGTATTCTCTTGCCGCTCTTAGTTGATTAAAAGTATACAATGTAGTAAAAAGGTTGTTTACCTCTATCCATGTAGGAGCATTTACCTCTCGATAACGTAAAGCGTAGCTTATAGCTCCGTTTACCGAAGACCACCTTACTGTTGCTCCGCCGTAATTTACACTATTTATTTCTACCGTAAGAGGAGGCATAACACCTCGTTTTAGTTCATAAGTAATTCTGCTTATGCAAAAGCCTTCTTTGACAGCTATTTCATGGCGTCCTATAGATAAATTAGAAAAACAGTTTTGAGTACTAAAATTACTTCCATTAATAGAGTACTGTAGAGGTTGGCCAGAGATGCTACCCGCTCGAATGCAAAGACCGCTATTGCTACCACACTGGGCTATTGAAGTAGGTTCTATAATAATTGGAGTAGGTGCAATTTGACGAATTACAACCTCACCTCTTACAGCCGCTGTACAACCATTTCCATCGGTTATTGAGTGTAATAGTAGAAGGGTTTGGTTAGAGTTAGCAAGCGGCACAATTTCCCATTGACTAGTTTGAGAACTCAAATTGTTAGCTTCAAAAGGTTGACCATTTAGTGTATAGTGTAAAGATAGCGGAGAGGTGCCCCTAAGTTGTATATTCAGTATAACAGGCGAATTATTGCAAGTAACTACCGTTCCGATAGTTTGCAAAGTAGCGCTAGGCAGCGGTAAAACCTCTACTAGAGTAGTAGCAGCTACTGATGTGCATCCATTTTGAATAGCTACTGCACTGTAAACTCCTCCCTGGTTCTGTTGAATATCATTGCGTATACTAAAGCGTAAACTAGAACTCCAATTATCGGGTCCTTGCCAAAGGGGCGTAGCGCCACTAGAAAAGTTGCCCGAAAGGGTAAGGGTAGCCCCTGCACAAAGACGAATATTTTTGGGTGTAGTAGGAGCTGGAGGGCGAGCATTAACGCGTACATTTACACTTGCCTGCGTAGTACAATTACCTACAAATCCTAGTAAGGTATAGGTGCCATCTTGACCTGCGCTTAGTTGACGAGAAATTGTTGGATTAGTACTACTAAATCCTAGAGGGCCATTCCACAGGTACCGAGCTTGGGGAGGACCTAACGCCCTAAGCTGTAAAATATCTCCACTACATAAATTAAGATTTTGATTATTACCGCCTTCCAATGTAACGGCAGGCAATACTTGAACTGAAGTAGTAAGGCTAATAGAAGGGCAGCCGTCTACAGAAGTAGAAAGGGTATAAACCCCTTGGTTTACTGAGCTTATGTTATCAATAAAAGCACTTTCTGTTTGCGCTTGGAAACCATTCGGACCCAACCAGAGATAGTTGCTACCCGGGGGTAAATTAGCAGAAAGGGAGAGCATTGTGCCTGCGCACACAGGGCTATTAGTTTGAATTTCAGGTAGTTTGGCGAATCCGATAACTTTGATTTCCATAGTAGCCACTTGGGAAGTACATTTTCCTTGTACAGCATAGGCTCTATAGGTACCAGCATGGATTTCTCGAGCGTTATTAATAATAACGGTACTGCCGCCACTTTGCCTAAAGTTATTAGGGCCTTGCCAAAAGATAATACTTCCAGCTTGAAATTGAGCAGTAATATTTAGGGGAGTTCCACTACAAACAGGAGAGTTGGAACTTAGAATAGGAGGCGAAACCAAAGGCGCCGCTTCTACGTTAATTACACGCTGCAAAGGAGGACAACCTGGTACATTAACCGTAAGGGTATAAAGACCCATAAGGGAGGAAGTTGCGTTTGGTATATTAATAATACACCCTTCGTAGGTGGTATTATTAGGACCCAGCCAAGTACAAGTACTTGCAGGGGCCCCGTAACTTTTTAGTGTTAGTTCGCTATTTAGACAAATAGGTGAATTACTAAGGGCAGAAATGGTATCGGGCACGCCCCTTATCGTAATATCAATAGTAGCATTTGTAGGCGGACATACGCCACTGCGTGCTACAAGAGTATAGGTTCCAGTATTCAGGAGTTGTACATTAGGAATTTCTAAAATTCGATTAAAAGATTCTACTCCTGCTGGGCCGCGCCAATAGAGCCGCGCTTCCTCGGGTGCATTAGAGGATAAACGCAATGTTTGCCCTACACAAACAGGAGCATTACTAGAAAGGCTAAGTTGTAGTTGAGGCTGTATAAAGACTGCTATGGATAGTCGTACGTCTACCTGACAAATAGGTTGCTCTACTCTTACCGAATATTCTCCTGCAAAAGAAAGTTGTGATACAAACCGCTGGATAGTTGCTTCAGTAGCCGTAAAGCCGTTAGGTCCGCTCCATGAGTAAGAAGTTTGTGGAAAGCTAGCTACTGAAAGTATCAATGTTTGACCTTCGCAAACTGGAGCATTAGTTTCAATCCTAGTAGGAGTGGCACGCAAAACTGTGCTAATAGTTTTACTAGCTGTAAGGGTAGTGCAATTAGGATAGGTGACAGTAACTTCATAAGTTCCAGCCTGACTAGCGTCAAAATTATTTAAGGTAAGTAACGGACTGCTGGTAATAAATCCTCTAGGGCCTCTCCAACTGTAAATTAGGGTGGGATCTTGTATGCTGGGCCTCAAGATTACATTTGTACCCTCACAGGCTTCGTTAGGAGCGTCGATTACTAAAGGGGCCTGGGGACCCAGTGTGAGGGTAAAAGTACGAGTTGTGGTATAAGAACATCCATCAGCCTCTCCACTATAGGTAATACTATAGCGGCCTGGGGAAAGAGAATTAATAAATAAAGTATTTCCTAAAACGCCACTTCCAGAAAAGCGACCACCACTAGGAATGCCAATCAATGTGATAGGAGCTGCTGTAGTAGTACAATAGGTATCGCTCAAATTTTCGATTCGAGCTTCAGGGGCAGCTATAATTGTAAATGTTTGACTTGTAGTATAAGCACAACCTTGTACTAAACCGCTATAAATAATTTGATAGGTTCCTGGGGCCGCTTGCCTAGGAATAAACAATCCTCCTTGCAGTGCAGCAGTAGGAGGATTAATACTCAAGGAGCCTCCTGTAGGCTGGATTCTTAAGGGTATGGGTTCTGCATTAGCACAAACCGTGTTGCTTAACCCCGAAATAGAAGCTAGGGGCACTTCTTTCACTTTGATTTGTATGCTAGTTTGATAAGTACAACCCTCTAGTATGCCACTATAATTAATAGTATGGATTCCTACACCTGCTACTGCTGGAAGAAATGTTCTGGTGGTATTATCTATTCCTGGTCCGCTGAGTATACCATCCGGAGGAGAAACATTTATACGAACTGATGGCTCCTGTGGACAGACTTCACTAGGGGCTGTAAGAGAAGGGTTAGGAGGCGCATTAATAGTGAAATTTTGGATTGCTACATAAGCGCAGCTACCTACTTGCCCCTCATAGATAAGGGTATAGCGTCCTGGAGCCAGAGAGCTAGGTACAAGGAGATTATTGGGTACTGGACGATTATTAATCTTAAAAGTTCCTCCCCTTGGAGTAGCATTCAGAGGCACAGGAGAAGAATTGATGCAATAGGCTGGTGCAAGGGGAGGGTCAAAAGAAATAGTAGGAGTTCTATCTACGCGAATAAAAATAACGTCTTCTGCGTCGCAACCCTCTATTGATCGACGCCTATATCGAATCAAATGTTCTCCTGCACCTGCTACCTCTGGCAAAAATATACTATTTTGTGTTATACAGGTGCCACAGCTTGCTTCAAATGTTCCCCCCGTAGGCGAAGCAATTAAAGTAATTGGGCCGCTATTTTCACATACACTTCCTACATTTGTTAAAATAGAAACTGGCTCCTGAACTTTTTTAATAATAAAATTATCACTGACTTGAACTAAACAGCCCTCGTCATTAGCTATGTAAGTAACGCTGTAAGTGCCCGCTTCTAATGAACTAACGTTAATAGTGTTATTACTTAAGCAGTTACCACAGCTTGCCCGTAATTCCCCAAAAGGAGGAAAAGCAACGATTGAAAGTATTTCAGAGGAGCCTTCACAAAACTCCTTTTGAGAAAAGATAATACTTCCAACTACTCCAGAACAGTCTTTGCCTATTTTTACAAATATATTATCCTGAGTACCATTTAAGCCGTCAAAATTTTGCAGCGGATTTATAAGAGGAAAATCTGCACTGGTAGTAGTACCTACAATGTAAGCATTTTCACCAGCGTCTGTACCAATAGCATTTCCACTTTCATTACCAGCTCCTCCCCAAAATGTGGACCATAGCAAAGAGAAATCAGGATTGAAACGAAGAATAATAATATCTTCGTTCCCTTTTAAATTCGATTGTACAGAGTTAATAGCTGGAAAATCTTGACTTTCGCTGAAGCCCACAAGGGTAAGATATTGTGCAGGGGAGTATACTAAGTCCAAAACAGCATCCTCTTTTTGTCCTCCTAAATAAGTAAGCCACCGTAGGTTATTAAGCGTATTAAGGCATCCTATGTAAATATCTTGCTGGCCTTTCAAGGTAGTTTGTAAAAAAGCGTTAGAAGGAGCTAAAGTATTCAGATTGGTACTAAAAGTATTTCCTGCAAAAACAAGGAGTTGATTATTCCCAATATCTATTGCAGTGATGTTGTCATTGTTACTTCCGCCTATAAAACTTGCAAATTTTCGAGTAAGATTAGGATTAAAAGCTACAATAAAGCCATCTTGGTCGCCCCCTCCAAAATTAGCTTGAAAGCTACTCGTAGTAGTAGGAAAGTTAGGGCTAAAAGTTGTACCACCTACTACAAGCCCATAATTAGGATGAAAATCTGTGCTCAGAGCAAATTCATTGCCAAGAGCGCTACCATAATAGGTAGCATAAAATAAGCTGTAGCTAGGCGCATTAAAACGTGCAATGAAAAAATCAGCAAATAATCCTCCACCTTGGTTTTGCAAGTAAGTATTACTCGGTGGGAATAGAGGAAAAGGAATATCCATAGAATACGTGTTTCCTACTAAGTAGATATTTTGCTGATTATCGAAATGTATAGATATAGCTTGGTCTAAGCCATCAGTGTTATCTATCGTTCTTCCTCCTAAAAGGCCTCCGTAATATCTACCCCATTCAAAATTTCCATTAGGGTCGAAAACCATAATAAAAGCATCTGCAATACCGCCCTGATAAGAGGAGGCAGGGAAAGGTATATTCGTGCTATTAGTAGTTCCTGCTATAGCAATCTTCCCTTGGCTAGAAACGGTAACATTTGTAAGAAAATCCTGATTATTTCCACCAATAAAATTTCCTGCTATAATTTCTCCCTCATTATCAAAAATAGAGAGAATCCCGTCTGTATTTCCCCCTTCATATACCTCGCCAGGGCTTACAGGATAATCGACACTACTAGTATAACCCGCCTTTAAGCAAAAGCCATTAGGAGTAACAAATACATCTAGTGCTACTTCTATATTGCTACCGCCTACGTAGGTAGACCAAAAGACGGTAGGATCTATTATTAATGGCTGAGTGGTGTCATAATTTTGAATGCCGAAACTAATTTTTTTATCGTTGTAGAGGAAATAGGAATTGATTTCTTTTATTCTCCCTTGAATATTTTGAAAAGAATAAGGGGCTTTTTCCTCTAAGTTTCCTAAAAGAGTTTTTATAGTTAAATTTCCGTTTTTTTGTAATTCTAAGTCTTGTATTCCAGCGTAGCGAAATTGGATTTGGCTGGGGTTAGCACCAGGCGATACAATAAATTCATACTTTAGGTTGCCCGTTTGAGGACAAGGATAAAACTTTAAATCGATACCCGGGTAAATCTCTTTGTAGAGCAAGGCTGCAAATGCCGGAGCTATCGTAGGTGCTATTAAGCTTTTTTGAAAGTATCGGTAGGTCACTTTTTGCGGCTCTAGAGCTAATACCTGGACTTTAGGATTGGTGTTTAATAATTCCCAATCTATGCGTAATAACTTAGTAATAGCCCTTACCCTCTTATTTTGAATTTTAAATTTTTGGTTGGGCACAAGGCTTAAAAAATCATAGTGTGGAACTACAATGCTAATTCTATTTTTAGCGAAATAGTAGAAAAGGCTACTTGGAGTTTGCGCCTGATAAAGTAATTCTTCTCTAAAGTTACCGTGGTTATCGTATATTTGTCCCTTGTTTTGAATAAAATAGAAAGCAGCGGATTTTTTTGTAGGTAGTTCATTGAGAGGAGCAGGGCTACTTGCAAGGTTTTGTACAAAGAGGAGCTGCCCTAATAAAAGCATAGCGTAAAAAAAGCTTTTCATAATTCTCGAGTTGAAGACTAGTTCAAAGTTAAAAAAATCATTTAGGAAAATGAAAACTAAATAAGGGGAGTAAAATCAACTTGAAACTACGCAAATATAATTACCAAGATAGAATAGAATTTATAAATTTGTATAATTCTCTTACGTATGCAGCAGCAGTTTTCCGTAAGAGAAAAACTAAGACGCGTTTAAGTAAAATCAGAAAACTTTGAATCAAGTGTATAAACCCGTTATTGGATTAGAGATTCATGCTCAGCTGGCAACGGAGTCTAAAATCTTTTGTTTTGATCCAGTGGAATTTGGAGGCGCACCCAATACGCGCACTTCTCCTATTTCTCTAGGGCATCCAGGGACGTTGCCTAATCTCAATCGCCGCTGCATCGAAATGGCAATAATGATGGGCCTTGCTACAAATTGTAAAATTCGAGAGTTCTCGTATTTTGCACGTAAAAATTATTTTTATCCTGATCTTCCTAAAGGATATCAAATTTCTCAGCACGAAACGCCTATTTGTTATGATGGATATGTAAATATTCGCTTGAAAGATGGTAGTATTAAGAAAATTGGTATAGAGCGTATCCACATAGAAGAAGATTCGGGAAAAAGTTTGCACGACCAAGACCTTTATAATTCCTTAATTGATCTAAATCGTGCTGGTACAGGGCTTATTGAAATTGTTAGTAAGCCGCATATGTCAAGCGCTGAGGAAGCCGCAGCTTATATTAATGAGATTCGGAAAATAGTTCGATACCTTCGAATTTGCGATGGCAACATGGAAGAGGGAAGCTTGCGTTGTGATGTGAATATTTCTGTAATGCGTATAGAAGAAGGAAGGCTAGGCACGCGTGCAGAAATTAAAAATATGAATTCTATCTCGAATGTAATGAAAGCCATTCAATATGAAATTGAGCGCCAGATAGGTATCTTAGAATCAGGCGGAAAGGTAATTCAAGAAACTCGCGGCTTTGATGTACTCACAGGTAAAACAGTGACCCTTAGAGAAAAAGAATCTTCAGACGATTATCGTTACTTTCCAGAGCCAGATCTATTGCCTTTGGTGGTTACTGCCGAAATGCTAGAAGAATTGCGTAAGGAAATTCCGAAATTACCCGAGGAACTATACGAAATTTATACTAAAAAGTATCATCTTTCTGCTTTTGACGCGCATCTTTTAACAGAGCAAAGAGAACTTTCTGAATATTTTGAGCAAGTAGTCTCAGTTACGGATAATTATAAAGCTGCTGCTAATTGGATTAATACAATAATAAAAGGGTACTTAAATGAAATGGCACTAGATATTACTCAGTTTCCTTTAAAGCCCGAAACCATTGCAGAAATTATTCTTTTAATTGAAAGGGGTGAAATTAGCCATACGGCAGCAAAAGAAAAATTATTTCCTCTTTTACTTTCAGAGCCGCATAGGCAACCCTTGGAGCTAGCTCAGGAGCATCATCTTTTGCTCAGTAAAGATACCGCAGCCTTGGAGCGAGTAATAGACCAGGTTTTAGCTCAGAACCAGGATAAGGTAAAACAATATTTGCAAGGTAAGACTGGGCTGCTGGGCTATTTTGTGGGTCAAGTGATGAAGGCTAGTCCTACCCAAGTAGACCCCAAACTAGTAAACCAACTTTTGACTGAAAAAATACATGCGCAAAACTAATTATTTTTTTTCAAGGTGTATGCCCAGAGCTGTATTCCTTCTAGGAAGTGTACTTCTAGTATTTTTAATGAGCCTAGCTGCTTGTGAGCAACAAACTTCGAGTGAGGGATATACTGTAGAGGGAAAACTATATGAGGTGGACCAAGTTAATGCAGACACTATTGGAATTTATGAATTTGTAAGTGGCAATTTTGTTCCAATTAAGAAAGTTGCCCTTGAAAAAGAGGGCAAGGAGGCTACATTTGTAATTCGTTTTAATCCTCCTGATAAAGAAGGATATTATTGGTTGGCTTTACAAATTTCGCCTCCTTCGAATGACGGGGTTTTTATATATTTTGGTTCTACTAAATCTATTGAGCTAGAGGCGAATGCTCGAAATTTATTGGGTTCAACTTCATTCAAAAATTCTTCTCAGAGTGAGGCCGTTCGGTATCTTATAAGTCGAATTGAACAATTTAAGCAGAGTTTACAGCAAGCTTCACAGAAAAAACAGCCCTTGGATTCTTTATATCTTGTTCAAGATCGGTTTTTAGACTCAGTCAGTCTGGCTATGCCGCAACTAAAGCCTTTGGTAAGTACTTACCGTAGCGTTCCCCGCTCTGAGATTCAGGGAGCAGCAGAGGAGCAATACCGGCGGTTTTCAGAGGCTTATTTTAAAACTATTGATTTCTCCCAACCTATGATAGGATACTTTCCCGCATACTTTAATAAGGTATATAATTATATTTTTATCTTAGTTTCTGAATTTTATGCAGATCATTTGAGTATTCTAAAGGAGGTAAATAATATTTGGGAGAAGATTCCTTCTAAGAGTAGGAATGCTCAAGCTTTTCTAGATGCTTGTATTTTTGCGGCAGCCAATGCTTTCTCACAAACTCAAAATCCTGAGCTTTTGGATTTGTACCTAGACCTGGCAGAAAAGTATGCTCTCACGTACCCCGAAGCTAAACACACCGTAGAACTAAAAAAGAATTTAGAGACCTATGGTAAGGTAAGAATAGGAAAAATAGCTCCTGAAATTAACCTAACTACACCCGAGGGTAAAAGTTTAGCCCTAAGTAGCTTGCGGGGTAAGGTAGTACTTATAGATTTTTGGGCAAGTTGGTGTAAGCCATGCCGTATGGAGAATCCTAACGTAGTAAGAGTTTACCAACTTTATAAAAATAAAGGCTTTGAAGTTTTTAGCGTAAGCTTAGATCAAGAAAAGGCGGCTTGGCAAGCTGCCATTCAACAGGATGGTCTTGTCTGGCCTAATCATGTAAGCGATTTAAAAGGATTTGAATCGGCAGCTGCTAAATCATACGGTGTAACAGGTATTCCTTTTACAGTTTTAATAGACCGTGAGGGAAGGATTGTAGCAAAGAATTTAAGAGGTGCTGCACTAGAAAAAGCGCTAGCGAAAATTTTTGCTAATGCTACATAGTAAATATTATGAAAATGCTTTTGTTCATTGAAATTGCTTAACTTTATTCTTGTAACAAAATCCTAAAATCCAATGAAGTTGGTTATTCATTTATCACTACTAGTGGGGTTATTGATAACAGAGCTATTGAATATAGGCAGTTCCAAACTTTTAGCTAACACTTCTACAATCTTATCCTCAAAATTTTTAAAAGGGGATGTGAAAAATTCTAATCAAGAACCAATTCCTTTTCGTTTGCAAGGCTTTTTTACCCAACTTTCTGCCATTGATTCTGTGATTCTGTATGAATTTTTTGCAGGCGAATATTATAAAGTGATTTCTATTCCGCTGCAAAAACAAGCTAATTATACGGGCGGCTTTGAGTTATCTGCGGCGGTACCCCAAAAAGCTCCTTATTGGTTGAGTTTTAGCGGTATCTCTCCTAAGCAAAATGGTCTTTTAATATGGCTAGGAGATGAACCTAAGGTAGAATTTAAGGCAAATGCCCAGCAGGTATTCGAGACTGTTGTTTTTAATAACTCGCCTATTAATCAAAAGCTGACTAGTATGCTTCGTAAGGGATATGAAATCCAAGGCGAAATACAACAGGTTCTACAAGAATTGAATTATTATCGTAATACAGATGCTTCGCTGGCGTTGGCTAAACAAGCTCAATTAGATTCTCTTACAGCTGTACAAGCTGCATACTTTGATAAAATGAGCAAAGAAAAGGGAATTGTAGGAAAAGCAGCAGGACTTTACTTGTGGAAGCCCTTCGATAAAGAGGCTCAAGCAAAGTATAAAGACGAGCAAGAATACTTTAAAAACGAATTTTTAGCAACGATAGATTTTAGCGATCCTTCCATTAGTTACTTTCCTATTTTTCACGATAAAATAACTACCTATGCCAACTCTCTGGTAGCGCAGATGAATCTTACGTTTTTAGACGCTGTTCCTTTTTTCGAAAAATATCATAATCAAATTCCTAAGGGAAGTCGTACTGAAAAAGCATATTTGTTAGCCCTAATGGAAGCTATTGCTCAAGCGCGTTATAATTCTGATTTTGCAGACATTTATCTCCACTTTTCAGAAAAATTTTTACAAAGCTTTCCTAATGAACCAGGAGCAGAAGAAAGAAGAAGGCAGCTAAATGAAATGGGGCGTTTGCGCATTGGCCAGCCGGCACCTGAAATCGCTTTGTCCTCCCCAGATGGAAAAACAATAAAACTTTCACAGTTAAGAGGTAAAGTAGTACTATTAGATTTTTGGGCTAGCTGGTGCGGGCCCTGCCGAAGAGAAAATCCTCATGTAGTAAAGACTTATAAGCATTATAACCCTAAGGGCTTTGAAGTTTTTAGTGTAAGTCTGGATAATAATGCTGAAAATTGGAAACGAGCCATTAAGGAAGATAATCTTATGTGGCCTTACCATGTAAGTGATTTACGCGGCTGGCAATCTTCGGCAGCTCAACTGTATGGTGTTACTTCTATTCCTTTTACTATTTTGTTAGATAAAGAGGGACGAATTATTGCTAAAAATTTAAGAGGGCAGCAGTTGGAACAGCGTTTGCGTAAAATTTTTGGAGATTAAAACTAGGAATCTTAGTTGATGTTATTTTCAGCTTCACGGCTTGGGGCAAGGCGTGAAGCTTTTTATTTATTTGTAGTAACTTAAAAAATAGCCAACAATTGCAAATCACTTTGTTAAACACCTACGACAGGATTGGGGGAGCAGCAATCGCTTGTATGCGGCTGTGGGAAGCTCTAAAAATGCAAAATGTGAATGTAAATCTGCTTGTACAGGAAGGCAGGATAGAAAGCCCACTAGGAGGAGTGTACTACTTAGTGCAGGGACCATTTAGTTATAAACTAGCCCAGCTGCGTCTGTTTCTCAATAAGGCATACCTCTACTTTTATGATAAAAATAAGGGCTTAAATTTTGCTTTTGAAGCACCTTTTTTTGGAGCTCGACTAAGTACTCTTCCTTTGATTCAAAAGAGTGATATTTTACACTTACATTGGGTTAATCACGGCTTTATTTCCTTTTCTACCCTAAGAGAATTTCAGAAACTAAAAAAGAAAATAGTTTGGACCTTACACGACATGTGGGCTTTCACAGGGGGCTGTTACTATAGCCAAGGTTGCGAGTACTATCGAAAGGCTTGTGGAAATTGTTTTTTTTTGAAGCGCCCCAAGCCTAATGATTTTTCACATCGTCTTTGGAAGAAAAAATATGAACTTTATGCGCATTTAGACCTAACAATTGTGACCTGTAGTAAATGGTTAGCAGAATGTGCAGCCCAAAGCAGTTTGCTAAAAGATAAAAGAATAGTAACTATCCCTAATCCCTTGAATACGGAAATTTTTAAGCCTATGGATAAAGTGGCTGTTCGACAAAAATTGGGCCTACCGCAGGATAAATACTTACTTATTTTTGCATCGGCTAAGATAGAAGATAGACGTAAGGGTTTTACTTTTTTTCAAAAAGCCTTAGAACAATTAAGGAGCATAGACCCAAATTGGAATGAGCACCGAATAGCGATAGTTCTCCTAGGAAAAAGTGGCGCACACGCATTCTCTTCAATAGAGGGCTATTCGGTTTACTATCTAGGTAACTTAGAAACTGAGGAGTCTATAGCTCAAGCATATAGCGCTTGCGATATACTTATTAATCCCTCTCTGGCAGATAATTTGCCCAATACAATTATGGAGGCTATGGCTTGTGGCGTTCCCGTAGTTGCCTTTTCAACTGGAGGAATCCCTGAAATGGTGATGCACCAGAAAAACGGTTTTCTCGTACCTACCGGTTCATCAGAAGGGCTAGCTGAAGGTATTCGGTTTTTACTTTCAGACTTAGAAAGGTATGCTCACATACAAAATGCAGCTATTCAATTTGTACATCAAAACTATAGTTATTCTCTAGTTGCTAAGTGCTATCTGACGCTTTATCAGGAAATATTAGCAAATGCTTATCGTCAGTAAGATATATAGAACTAAGTTCTAGAGTAGGATCCCAGAATACTTTATCAAAATTAATTACTTGATCCTTTTCTACACAAATTCCTTCGGCTTCCAGGAGTTCTTGCATAAGGGTTGGAGTAGCAAAATGATGTTTTCCTGTAAGTAAACCATTTCTATTTACTACACGGTGAGCTGGAATAGGGGGATACAGCTTGTGTGAATGGTTTAGTGCGTAACCTACCATTCGGGCTGCTCCTTTGATACTTAAAAAGTTAGCTATTGCTCCGTAGGTAGTTACTCTACCTGGAGGAATAGCAGCTACTACTGCGTATACCGCTTGAAAAAAATCTTGGTTTGCAAAAGAAATGTTATTTTGATATTTCTTCATTATTTGGTTTATAAGAAAATAAGATTTCTATCTTACCCTTCTTATCTTCTGTGTTGCTTTTTCCTTTGCTCTAGGAGCTCCTGTTGCTTTTTTTGCTGCATTTCTAGCCATTGCTGAAATTTCGATTTGGTGGTATTTTTATTTTTCTGTTTCTTTTCCTTGATGGTCTGTCGGATTTTAGCTTCTAGTTTTTTTTCGTCGATAAATGCTTTAAGGATATAAGTTTGTCCAATACTAAGCATTGTAAATACAAAGTAATAATAGCTAAGCCCTGCTGAATAATTATTAAGTACGCTTAAAAAAGCAAGGGGCATAGCGTAAGCGATAAATTTAAATTGGGGAGGTTGAGAAGTGCCCTGTACTTTTTGTTGTATGAAGGTAAACAATAAGGTAGAACCAGTCATAAGTAGGGCGAATAGGCTAACGTGGTCTCCGTAAATCTGATATATAATTGGAATTTTGCCAAAATCTAAAATTGAATCATAAGTGGATAGATCATCAGCCCATAAAAAGGACTGTTGCCTTAGCTCTATGGAGCGTGGAAAAAAAGTAAACATTGCAAAGAAAATAGGCATTTGCAATAGCAAGGGTAGGCATCCACCAAATATATTAACACCTGCTAACTGATAAAAGGCCATTTTCCGTTTTTGTAATTCGGTAGGATCATTTTTATAACGTTCTTCTATTTCCTTAATTTCCGGGAAACGATTTACTATTTGCAACTTAGCGGAAGCAATAGTACTTTTATAAGAAAGTGGAAAAAGTAAAATTTTGAGAAATATAGCTAATAAAAAAATTATGATTCCATAAGAATTACCGATTACTTTTTCCAAATTTTTGAAAACAAACAAGATCATTTCAGTTACATAACGAATAGGCCCCCATCCTAGGCTAATTATTTTATCTAAATTTTGACCATACTGCCTTAGAATATATACATCGTTAGGTCCATAGTAAAGCGTAATATGAGTAGAATCTATAGGGTTTCGAGAAAGGTCGATAGTAAGGCGTGCACTCATATGTCGAATAGCGCCAGGAATATTGGTAGGGTTATTAGCTAAATGAGCTTGTTTAATTTTATTGCATAATATGAAGGAGTTGAAAAATTGACTTCGAAAGGCTACCCAGCTAATTGGTACAGATATATTAATTACAGTATCTTCTTCCGAAACATTAAGATACTCTACCGAGTCTTCTACTTTATTTTTATAACAAAGAGCGAGCTCGGGTAGCATTTTATCTAGTGATTTTTCAGTTTGGGGTAAAAAGATATCTTTCTTTAGATAAAATCTACTTTCAGCAAAAATATCGTTGAGACCTACGAACTTGATTTGATAGCCCACATCGTAAGCATCTCCTCTAAAAGTATAAATGTGTTCTATGTACTTATTAGGAGCAATTTCTCCTCGCAAGCTAATTTGCTTTGTTTGATTTCCACTTAGTCGAATATCTCTTTCGCTACAAGAGGGCGTAAAGTACAAATCTTTGGTGAGGATGCCATGTCCCTTAATACCAAACTCAATGTATAGCTGATTTTCGGGGGCAGGAGGGAAAATGGTAAGGGGGGTATTATCTGCTGCTTTAAATTGTGAAAGATATACAGGTTGAAGAAGAGCTCCTTTTGTATTAAGTACCAGGTTCAGCTTATCGGTAGTAATTTTTATTTTTTCATGTTGCCCCTTGGCAAGGGGGGCAAAAACCCCGTATTTGGCTTGTAGGAATCTAGCTTCTTTAGCTGAATCGCTTAGGGCAGAATCTGTAGGAAGGATGGATAGGGGGGGGGGTGAAGTGGTTTTACTATTCTTTTCTTGGGTAGGGGATTCTTTCTTTTCTTCGGGAGGAAAAATCTGCATCCATAATAAAGTCATCAATAAACTTAAGATCAAAATACTAAAAAAAGACTTTCTATCCATTAGTAGGAACTAGCTGTGGGTATTATTAATTGGCTTTTTCAGAATAAAAAAGTGCGCGTGTAAGCTGTACCTCCTCACGTGTAAAATCCGAACCTAGAACCTCTAATGCAAGGTCAATTGAATCGGTTTCTGCTTCGCAAAAATACTCGTAGATTTTCTTTTGTTTATCTATATCTACTACTTGATTTACGTAGTAGGCTATATTCAATTTGGCACCAGAGAAAATGATTTGTTCTACTTTTTCTAGTACGTCTTCATAGGATAGTCCTCGTAATTGGGCAATCTCATCAAGAGGAGTTTTTCTATCGATTTGTTGGATAATAAATAGTTTATCAGGCGAGCTTTTTCCTCGTGTTTTTACAATGCAATTTACAGAGCGTTCAATTTCATTTTCCTCTACATGCTGTTTTATAATTTCAATAAAGGGCGCTGCAAATTTTCTGGCTTTACCTGCACCTACCCCCACGATATTTTCAAATTCTTCTAAAGTGATAGGATATTTGGTGGCCATATCTTCTAAAGAAGCTTCTTGAAATATGATATATGGAGGAAGCTTATGCGCTTGGGCTACTTCGTTTCTTTTTTTGCGTAGTTTTTCATAGAGTACGACATCGTAGGGCCTTGCTTCTTCTGCAGGGCTAGAAGAAAGTTGCTCTTTTTCAATTTTTTCAAAGTTTTGGTAGCGAACTAGTTCTATAGAATATGGTTTTGCTAGAAAAGCCTTTCCCTGAGGGCTGAGTTTTATAACTCCATAATCATTGATATCCTTAATAAGAAAGTCACGAATAATCAATTGGTTGATTATAGCTTTCCATTCCTTTTCCTCAAATTCCTTTCCCACCCCAAAAGTTTCGAGCTTATCGTGAAATTGTTCTTTGATTTGTTGACCATTGGAGCCTCGGAGAACACTTACTACATAGTTTGTTCCAAATTTACCATCAAGTTCCTGTACGCATTTTAGTACATGAAGTACTGGGGTGGTAGCCTCAAACTTTTCTTTAGGATGCCGGCAGTTATCACACATGTTGGTACAGTGGCTTTCGTCGTAATGTTCTCCGAAGTAATGTAAAAGATGTTTTCTACGGCAAATGCCAGATTCACAAAAAGCCGCCATTTCGTATAGTAAATGCCTTGCTGCCTCTCTTTCACTTAGCGGCTTATCTTTCATAAATTTTTCCAACTTTACTATATCATTAAAGCTGTAGTATAAAATGCAATGTCCTTCTAAACCGTCTCTGCCAGCTCTTCCTGTTTCTTGGTAATAGCTTTCAATGCTTTTAGGAACATCATAATGAATTACAAATCGAACATCAGGCTTATCTATTCCCATTCCAAAAGCAATGGTAGCTACCACTACTTGAATTTCTTCATTTAAAAACATATCTTGGTGTTGCGAGCGGGTTTCAGAATCAAGCCCAGCATGATAAGGCACTGCTTTGATATCATTTACATTAAAGATTTCTGCAAGTTCCTCCACTTTCTTTCGGCTCAGGCAATAAACAATACCCGACTTATTAGGGTTTTGTTTAATATACTTAACTATGTCGTGGATGGGGTTTATTTTATGCCTCACCTCGTAGTAGAGGTTACTTCTATTAAAGCTAGTTTTGAAAACGCAAGAATTTTCAATTTGTAAATTTTTTTGAATATCTTGCTGTACCTTAGGTGTAGCAGTAGCAGTAAGTGCAATAATTGGCACTTTTTCTGAAACTTGATTAAGAATAGGACGAATCTTTCGATATTCCGGTCTAAAATCGTGCCCCCATTCTGAAATACAATGGGCCTCATCTACTGCAACAAAGCTTAAGCGAATTAGCCGTAAAAATTCTATGAAATCTTCGCGTGCAAGTGTTTCTGGCGCTACGTATAATAGCTTTAGTATACCTGCTAGGGTTTTATTTTTTACTTCCTCGTATTCGTGCCGCGTCATACTACTATTTAAAAACCCTGCTTCTATACCCAGCGCTTGTAACTGATCTACTTGATTTTTCATTAGTGCTATTAGTGGGGAAATTACAAGAGCGGTTCCTTGCACTAAAATAGCAGGTAATTGATAGCATAAAGACTTTCCCGCCCCTGTTGGCATAATTACAAAGGTATCTTTGTAAGCCAAAATATTACGAATGATTTCTTCTTGTTTCCCCCTAAAAGAATTGTATCCAAAATACTTTTTTA
>JANWXU010000056.1 GCA_025057395.1 Bacteroidia bacterium
GCCATATTTTGACGCCGAGAAGGCTCTGCGATAAATGTTCTTAAGGTGGTTTCTTTTTCAATAACCTGTTCTGCACGAACTTTTAGTTCTAATATTCTTTCAATTTCTTTCTCAATATCAGTACTTGTAGAACAAAGCTTTTCTTTGACAGCTTTTATTTTAAATAAATTGAGTTGTTCCTGAAGTCCTTCCAGCAAACCCCAAAAAGCAACTTGCGCTGTATTAGGAATAAAGCTAAATACAGTATTTTCCCAGTCATTATTAATTGCTTCTAGCACTTTAGGTACTAACAAGCGCCCTAAGGTTTTTCTCTCTTGGTAAATATTAGGGTCTGTACTGCGAGAAAAATAAATCCGCTCAAATGAACAACTATTTTTTTTATAACTTTGAGCATAGGGCCCTATAAGTAGTTGATTATCTGATTTTATCACTAAAGCATGGGCAGGTTCTAACTCTTGTACTTTTGTAGGTTCTATACCTAGGGCTGTAGCAATCGCTTGACGTTCCGAAGCCATTAGTACAACTTCTTCGTTATAGTAATAATAAGCTGGGCGAATCCCCCAAGGGTCCCTTGCAAAGAACATATCTCCTGAGCCTATCATACCCCCTATAGTAAACCCGCCATCCCAATGCTTAGCTGCTTTGTTGAGTACATTGAAGAGATTAAGTTCTGCGGCTATTAGAGGCGAAATTTCTGCCTTTTTATAACCTTGACTTTTGAATTTCCTAAAAAGTATCTCATTTTCTTGATCTAGAAAATGCCCCATCCTTTCCAGCATAGTTACAGTATCTGATAAGTAGGTAGGATGCTGCCCTAATTCGACTAACTTATTAAACAAAAAATCTACATTTGTTAGATTAAAATTACCTGCAAGTATAAGATTTTTAGTTTTCCAACCATTGGCACGGAAAACAGGATGACAATATTCTACTGTATTTTTTCCGTGCGTAGCGTAGCGAAGATGGCCAATTAAGAGCTCTCCAGCATAAGCAAAGTGTTCTTTTAGTAAGTTTACATCTTCTAGAAGAGTGGGATACTTTTCAACTTGTTCATTCAGTTCATTTTGAACATGCTCAATTAAGGAAGACCAGGGGGGTAAGGGTTTTGTCAACTTATGTAAAGCAATAAAGGGCTTCCCCGCAGGCACATCCAACTTCACACAAGCAATACCTGCTCCATCTTGGCCCCTATTTTTTTGTTTTTCTAAAAGCACATACAAACGGTCTAAGCCCCAAAGAGGTGTGTTATACTTTTCTAAATAGTAGGAGAGCGGTTTGCGTAAACGAACAAGGGCTAAACCACATTCATGCCTAATTTCTTCCACTTTTTTATAATCTTATAATTTATAAAAAATTAAAATCAAAATTTCTTAAAGAATTAAATTTCCAGAAATTAGTGATTCTATAACTAAAGATATAAAATTTTATGAAATTTGAGTATATCCTGAAGTAGCACATAGCAAAGTCAAATAGCTCTTCCTCTAAAGTAGCCGTTTCCAAGATATGGCACTAATTTTGCTGCATATATAGCATAAGTAACTTCTTAAAGTAGTACAAATTTAAGTTATGCTTAAGCTGATTGTTTTTTTTCTCATAGTAACCATTTTTGCACCAGGGTGTCATAAAAAAAATTTAACAGCTAACATGGAAGATAACTTGAGCATAGCCCAAGACAATAGTGACCTAGAATCAGAATTCCAAAATATTTATCATTTTGGGGAAAATCAAATGCGCAGTGGTAAGACCTCTGGTAATTTATTTTTACCAGAATGTGCAAGTATAAAATGGGACACTATAGGAACTAAAAAAGTTTTTACAATTGATTTTGGCTCTACGCCTTGCCTTTGTTATGATGGGATTTACCGCGAAGGTAAACTTAGAGTAGAATATCAGGGCAATTTTTATCAAGCTGGAAGTTATGCTATTATTCAACCCGAGAATTATAAAGCAAATTTTAGACTTATCCAAGGTATAAAAAGGATAGACTTAACCCAAGTACAGGGAGACGCTGCTACCTACCGAGTAAAAGTGACTAATGCTAGTATTACCTATGATAATGGCGTAGCAAAATGGCAATCAGAACGTACCATTATTCGAAGCAAGGGCCATTCCACTCCGCTTAATCCTTTTGATGATGCCTATTCTGTAAGTGGTACAGCAGAAGGAACTAATCGAAAGGGTATCCGTTTTTCAGTAATTACTGAAAGTCCTTTAATAAAAGACTATACTAAATGTGGAAATTTATTAGCCCCACAAAACCGAGGTCGCTTTATTAGTGGAAAACTACGGGTAAAAAATGAAGATTCAGAAGACTACTTTATTTTAGACTATGACCCTATCGGCGGAGCTCCCTGTGACCGCCTGGCGGCTATTACCTGGCGTAACAAAACTTATAATATTACCATCTGGTAAGCGACTTTTTTGAATTTGAAGTTAGGCTTATCGAATTAGTATTTTTGACGTTCCTTAGTGTTTTAATTTCGGAGCAACAGATAAAGATATTGTTTTGAGTAGTTTGCTTTCATTAATTTGAAATAAAGTTTCTCATACTATCTATTTTCCTGGGGCTTATATGGTATTAGTAACAGGCGCTACAGGCGTAATAGGTTCTTATCTAATTCGAACATTACTAGAAAATCAAATTCCTGTACGTGCTCTACTACGAGAAAATAGCCCTAGCCTAAATTATTCTTCCCCTTTACTAGAAGAAGTACGGGGAGATATTTTAGCACCAGGTTCATTACATGAAGCTTTTGCAGGCGGGGTTAAATATGTAGTTCATTGTGCGGCATTAATCAGTTTTTGGCAAAAGAACTATGAAAAAATGCGACTAACAAATGTGATAGGCACGGCAAATATTGTAAATTTCTGCTTGGAATACGGTGTAGAAAAATTAGTGCATATTAGTTCTGTTGCTGCTTTAGGGCACATAAGTGGCGCACTTATTAATGAAAAAACTCCTTGGGACCAACAAACCTCCAACTACTACGGGAAAACTAAATATTTGGCTGAGCTAGAAGTAAAACGAGGTGTAGAGGAGGGACTTTGTGCTGTTATTAGTTGCCCCTGTTTTGTAATTGGCTACCACGGAAGAGCTACTAGCTCTGCAAGGCTATTTCCTAGTATTTTTAACGGATTAAAGTTCTACCCTCCAGGGAGTAACGGCTTTATAGGCGCTAAAGATGTGGCTTTAGCAATTTTATTATTGCTAAAGAGTCCTTACTGCAGGGGCGAAAAATTTCTATTGTGCTCAGAAAACATGAGCTATCAGCACTTATTTACCCTCATTGCTCAAAAGCTAGGAGTAAAACCGCCTTTCAAGCTGTTACCTAAAAGCATAATTTATGCAGCTGCTTATTTAGGAGAAATTTTCAGCTATATATCTCTAAAGGAACCTCTTTTAACAGTAGAAACTGCACGTACCCTTACAAGTGATCGTGCCTACGATGCCACCCTATTTCGAAAAACTTTTTCCTTTTCTTTTCAACCTATAGAAGAAGTAGTAACAGAAACAGCTCAGCTTTTTTTTCAATATTGCTCATAAAATAAAGAATTAACTACAAAAAAATGAAAATAATTGTTAATGGAGAGTTAATAGTCTTTGCCCAGTCAGCCCTTAAGATTATAGAGCTACTTCAAGCTAAAAAAATTTCATTGGAGGGAATTGCTGTTGCTGTAAATGACAACGTAATAAAAAAGTCAGAATGGGATAAATTTGAACTACAGGAGGGCGATAAAGTAGAAATCGTTTATGCTCGACAAGGGGGTTAAACTGGTGCTTTCCCACTTACTTAAGAACTAGTGATATTTTACCGTCAATTACTAAAAATTGTTTTACTTAACCTTTTAGCAAAACCTTTATGGCTAGCAGTAGAAAACTGGCTGCAAGATAAAATTGGGCATGCCTCTTACGGCAAATTTGCTGCGCTATTTAGTTTATCTTTTTTATTTACAGTTTTATTGGAGGGAGGACTTGCGCAAACTCTTGCTCGATGCCCTGTTCAAGAATCCACTAGCTCTTTAACTAAAGATATATTTAGCTTACGTATATTGTTAGGAAGCTGTGCTATGTGCTTGTGCTTGTGCGCAGGTTATTTACTAGGGTATGCACCTGCGGAGATGGAACTACTTTTTTTGTTATGTATATTTCATTTTGGGCAAAGCTTAGTTTCTATCCTTCGTGCTCTTTTACAGGCACTCCATCAATTTGGAAAGGATGCTTATGCCTCGGTAGGGGATAAAATTCTATTTATACTAGGACTCCCTATTCTCCTTTTTTGTGGAATCAATATTTACAGTTTTGCTATAGCCCTACTTATTAGTACTTTATTGGTTTTATTTTGGTTAGGGGCAATTACTTATGCTTTCTGGCTTCCGCTACATTTTTCTGGTTTCCACTCTATAAAAAATATACTTGGTAAGAGCATAGGACTAGCTATTATGGCACTTTTATTTAGCTGCCAGGAGCGCCTTAGTTTTGTAATACTTGAAAGAACAAGTGGAAGCGTGGAAAGTAGTTTGTATGCTGGGGCTTACCGGTGGTATAGTGCTGCCTCTATGTACCTATGGACTATTCTTCCTCCCTTTTATGCTCGATTTGCCAAAGAGCCCCAAAATCAAGAACTATTCAATATTGCTCAGATTATTGTAAGTTTACCTATGATTCTAATATGCACAATTCTTTTTTGGTATCCGGATGAAGTATTTTTTTTATTTTCTCATAGTAATCCGGCAGAAATTAAGGTTATGACTCAAGCTCTTCAAATTTTGAGCATTGGATTACTGAGCAATAGCATTTTTAATGTCTACTCTACTTACTTAAGTGCTTGTAACCGAGAGAAATACATCAATTTCCTTCTATTGCCCGCTATTTCAATCAATACACTTCTTACTTTCATCTTTGCTCCTATGTGGGGAGCAATAGCTGGAGCTATTGGACTTAGTACAAGTCTAATTTTTTTAAGTGTAGGATATGCGTATTACTTTGCAAAGAAATCAAATTTGCAATTTCCGCGAACACTTATTTTCCAAATTTTATTAATAAGCTCTATTGCCTTTGGAGCTGCAGGCATAAGTAAAAATTTAGAAGCAAACTGTTTTTTTACCCTTGTTCTTTGTACAGCTATTCTTGCAGGATTAGTATTAGGGCTAGGCATACATAAAACCATTGTAAAGTTTATAAAAAGTTAAGAAAATAATCCTAACTGTCCATTTTTTAATTTATTACTTTCTACTCGAATAAGCATTAAGCAATCAAGGCGGGGAATTATTTTAGAAGCACTTCTAAAGGTTGCACGCCATTTCTCCATTTCTTCATGTAATTTTCGTTTGCGGTATTCTCGAATGTATTCAATACCTATCCTGTTAAGTTGTTTTTCCTGGAATTGTGCGGCTTTTTCTTTTTTGATTCTTCTTTGTTCTAAATTTTCTAGCATTTGGCGCTGCAATAAATAATAAAATCCTTCTATGTAATGTTCGGCAGCTGCTCGCTGTTGCTCATAAATAAAAGGAACTTGTCTAGGATCCTCCTTGCCCAAAATTATTGGGTTTTTGGCTTCAATAAGGAGTTGCCAAATAGTTTCAGCCAGTTCTTTATCATGAAAGTTGGCATTATCTATAAATAAGGGAATATACTCCTGTTTAGTCTCAAAATCATTTTTCAGCTCTAAGTACCAAAGTGAAAAGTACCCTGCTTTAGTATTAGTATTTGTGAGGCTAGGAAAGCTAACAATAGCAATTGGGTCTGAAAGGTTAAAAGTAGGTACTTGAGCAAGAATATCAATTATACGAGGGTGCTGTAAGGTTAATGTTTCGAAGCCCGGGTTGGCTAATGCAACAGAAGAATTAAAGGTTACTTCTAATTGTGTATTATCTGGAAAAGTAAATTTATAGCCGCCCTTTATTTTTTTTGCACTTCCTCCTTTAATTTCTAGGTAAGCGAGTGTTAGGTGTTCTAACCAATAAGGTAAGGGACTCTTTTGAATTTCTTTAGTTTTATCTACATTCTCACTTAGCTTTTGTGTATCGGTCATTGGTAAAAGAGAACAAGTGGTTTGATATTCCTTAAGTTTAGCTTTTATTTCTGCCAACCAGGCTTCTCCTACTTGTTCAAAGCGATTAGGATCCAAAAGTGAAACTAAATATAATCCATTAACACTTCGACTATCGATAGTAGAATCTAAAACATCTGCAGTTTTATCAATACCTAATTCACGCATAATTTTTTCCAACTTTTCAGAAATTACCGCGTGAACTCGCTGTTCAATGGAATTAGCTAGCAAAAGATTGAAGGCATATACAGTCTTAGTTTGTCCGATTCGGTCTACTCTACCGATTCTTTGCTCAATGGCCATAGGGTTCCATGGCAAATCATAATTAAAAACTACATGGCAAAACTGCATATTTAGGGACTCACCAGCGGCATCAGTTGAAATTAAAACTTGTGTGTCTTCTTTAAAAGCTCTGAGGGCAGCAATCCTATCTTCAAGGCGCATTGAACCATTGATAACTACACATTTAAAACCCCGCCTCTGTAATTTTTCGCGAAGCATTTCTTGAGTAGCGTTAAATTCTGTAAATACTAAGAATTTCGTATCTTCATCTTTTAGTTCTTCGATTAAAGACCGCATCGAACGGATCAGCTGCTCCACCTTTGCATCCGTCTCATGAGCTTCACACTCCTCAGCTAAAGCAATTAGCTTTTGCAGAATTTGCGCCTCGTTTTCAAGGCCTGTCAGGTCAATTTTAGGTTCGGGTAATTCTTGCAAATTTGCTTCAAATTCTTCTTCAAGAACTTCTTGCCCTTCTATCCAGTATTCCTTTTCACCCTGACTTTCTAGTGCTGCTCCTGTTGAGAGGCCGTTAAGGCGAGCGAGCCGAGAAGCCATTGCCTGCCGAATAGCACGCGTAGAACTACTAGCCATCCTTTGCAAAAGAGTCATCATAAACATCTTAGAGTGATTTTGCTCCTTAAGCGCTTGGTTAAAGCCTTGTATTACGTACTGAGTGACGGCTTCATATAATGCTTTTTGTCGCGCATGCTTTGTCTCATGGTACTGCACTTCTAATTTTATTGTCTTACGTGGCGCAAAAAGAGGCTTGCCATCATAATTAACAGCATGCCTTTTTTCTGTTCGTACCACGTAAGGTAGCAACTCATTTACATCGGGCATTCCTTCTCCTACAAACGCTTCAGCATCTAAAAGCTGCAAAATACGGCGAAAGTGATCACTTCTACCTCGGTGAGGGGTGGCAGAAAGAAGTAATACATTAGGAATGGCACGACAAAGTGTTTCTGCCATCTTAAAGCGAGCAACCAAAGCACTATTGCCTCCTACCTTATGGCACTCATCAATTACTAACAAATCAAAATCTGCTTCAATAATACTCTCAAGGCGGTACTTATTGTAAGTATCTACTCGCTGTTTGCTCCACCCACGTCTTGTTTCTATGGGCTTAATAGAATCCATTGAAACAATAATTTGGTTATGCTTCTTCCAGGGATTAAAATCGATATCATTTTCGTTGAGTCCTAAAGCCCTACCAAATAAATTAAGCATTTCTGTATCATATACATAAAACTTTTCATTGAAGTGTTGTTTAAGCTCCTCTTGCCACTGCAAAATAGAAGACTTAGGTACTACAATTAGTATGCGAGAAACTAGTCCCCTTAATTTGAGTTCCTTTATAATAAGACCCGTTTCTATAGTTTTACCCATTCCTACTTCGTCCGCTAGTAGGTAGCGAACGTAGGGCTTACTCATCACTTTTTCAAGTGCTAAAATTTGATGGGGTAAGGGCAGCAAATTGCTTTCATAAGGAGAAAGTATTAGCTGTTGGCTCATTTCTTTCTTTATCCTAGCCGCAATGGCTTGATAACGAAGTACTGCTGCTGAAAAAGTAGAATGACTTTCTTCTAAGTCAGCTTCATTTACGTCACGCACCTCGCCACTAGAAAGAATTCGTATAGTATAAGTAGTATTGCCAAATAGGGTGCGCCTAGATAGTACTTCTACTTCTTTGCCCTGGTATTGCATCAAAATTTAGTATTAGTTATAAATTCATAAAGATAAAATCAACTTCTACTATCTTAAAGTGTGGTTTATTATCATTAGAGGAGAAGGATAACTCTATAAGTGGAAAAAATGTTCTTACTACAATTTTTAAATTTAGCGATTCCTATTTAATAAGAAAATAAAAAACGCCGGCTGTTATACACAACCGGCGCCCCTAATATTTTATTCAATGCTACCCCTCTTGAAGAAAGGATACTGCTCTAATATACATATATCTTGAAAATAAAAAAATTATTTTTTCTAAAAACTTTCAAAAAATATACGCCAGCGGTATACTTAGGCATCTCAATGGTGAAAGGATCAGCTGTTTCAATATACTTGCCTTCCTGCAATAAATATCCTTTTACATCCCAAAGCTCATATCGAATAATTTCGTTTTCTAAAAAATTTGAACTTTGCAAATTAATTCTTTGCGTAGTTGGATTAGGGTAAACAATAAAGGTCTCTTCTTGGGTAAATATTCCTGCTTTTAAGTTATCTATCTTTACTACTAAGCGAGAAGGATTGGGCGAGCGTATGCCGGATGTGCTAGAGCATAGAGAACAATTTGCTTGGATCTCAAAAGTATATTCTATTCCATAGATGATAGGTACGGTAAAAGTAGCTAGGTTAGGGGGTATCATCCTTGTGGTTTGAGCACTAGGTTGAGAAGTGGGTCCATAGCTAAGTATATAACAAGCTGCACCTGATACTGATTCCCAACTTAAAGTAATAGTTTTATCTGGATTTATTCGGTAGGGCAGGAAGCGAGGTGAAAGACACTGTATATCTGAAGTTTTTCCAAAAGCCACCCTACCATAAGTCGTATGCTTACCGTTTGAACAAACAGCTTTTACTTGGAATTCATAAGTGGTGTTATTTATTAAATTTTGCAAAGTTAGACTATTTTCAATCGCAACTACTTCTTGCCATGAATCATTACTACCAGCTATTCGATAGCGTAAAATATAGCTGGTTGCACCTGGTGTAGGATTCCAAGTAACTTCTAGTCCATTAGATAGTGCACTAATATTAGTAATGCTGGGTCCTATAGCTTCTTGTATCATGACAGGTAAAGCAGTAGAACAATTTCCAATTACTGCTCGAATACGATAGATGCTAGGAGGCAGGTCTGAAAAAAAGCCAGTTGTATTGGTTTGATATATTGTTTCTCCCCCTTCTATTTGACCATCGATATGGTAGACGTAATTAGCGCTAGGTTCTGCTGCTACAGTAATTTCTCCCTTATTACAACCCGCCTCTGTTTGAGATACTACTTTTATTCTAGGGCTTGAAATTACTGCTATAGGAATAGTATGTTTTGCTGTGCAGTGGCCGTTAATATAAGTCAAAGTATAAATTCCTTCTTGTAGTGTAGTAGCACTGGGCAATTCTATAATACTTTGATTAGAAGTAAAGCGGTTAGGCCCTTGCCATAAATAAGTGGCTGCGGGAGCTCCCATAGCAGTAAGCTTTAGCGTTTGCCCTTGGCAAATGGGAGCATTCGTTTGCAAAGAAACATTTTTAGAACCTATTACTACTTCAGTGGTAAATTGCATAGCAGCACAATTTCCTAACCGAACAGTTAGAGTATATATACCCGCCTGCTGGGGTTGTATGTTGGGGATTACGCCTAGGGCAGAATAAGAAATAAAATTTTTAGGTCCTTGCCATTTTACGGAAGCGCCTCTAGGTAAACCAGTAACCCAAAGTTGCAGAGTATCTCCAACGCATAAAGGACCATTATTATATGCAATGATAGGATTACATACCATTGAATGTCGTCCTAGCCCAATACTATCATTTTCTATGCTCAGAGCTTCCCACTCTGAGCATAATGTAGTAAAACTTCTATTACCCCTTCCTCTAGGATTGGTTGAAATTCCTTTGGTAACTGTAATTTTTCGAACTAAATTAATATCTGCAGTTTTGTAGCCGCAATCACCTATCCACCCTTGGCTGGGAGGGTTAGGAGATGGTTCAGGGTCAACCTGGATTACGCCAAAAATGTCTACTGTATCTTGCCCTCGAATTAGGGCAATGGCATCATTACCGTTAAAGTCTAGAGCTGCGGTTCTTAATTGGGTACCAGGGTAGGGCGCTTGATTATTACCCGCAACAAATGCCTGGCCAGGCAGTAAAATTCCACTTAGGTTTACATTACGAGTAGTAGTGCCCCCATTATACGATACTATAAGCCTGTAATTACTCAAGTCTATTGCTCGATTAGTGCCATTGTATATTTCTATATATTTACTAGAACTTCCTAATTCAATATACTGAGAAATAATCAGGTCTTGGGCACAATGCGAAGTTTCAAAGTTAATTACTCTAACTTTAAAGTAAAGAATAAAAGGATTCGGAACTATACCGTTATGAAAGATCTCTATTTTTCCTATAAAATCACCCGCTTGATTACTAGCATTAAATTCAAAGCTAAGTAATAATGAATCTGTAGGAGTATTTAAAGTATAGGGAAAAGCTAAAGGGTTAGCCCAGTGCCAAGAACTAGGGCTTAAATTGGCAGTTATGAGCTGCAGGGAAGAATCTCCTACGTTTTTTAGAGTAATGGATTCTATAGCATTACAGCCTATGCCAATACTTCCTAAGTCTAGGGTATCCCGACTTTCTAATTTTTTACCATTACTGCTTACCCAAAGGCGTGGCAGAGACGTAATTTGATTTTGATTAGAGCAGGGGATTGTATTTACAGCTAATTTCATTAAAATAGGCAAATGGTCAGAGCACTTATAGAGCGCTACCTTCACACTATCCGGCACATTAGTAGACTCAAGTATGCTTTTATTGAATAGATTACAATCATTACCTATAACCTGAAAAGAAGCGGGTACATATTTCAGGTTTTGGGTCCCTGAAAGTATAGGCTGGGACACAAAAAAATGATCGAACCAATCATCTAACCCTCCTACAATACCCGTAGTTGCTAGTGCAGGTACTCCATTATCGTTATTACTTCTTCTAGAAGATTGGGTGTGATAACATCGAAAAGAAGAATTGGCAGACCAATTTCCTAATAACCCAGTAGGCATGTATAGAGGATTAGTACCGCTAAGAAGCTCTTGAAAAGCTGGTTCTTGACTAGTATATAAATTCATATCCCCGCTAAGAATGATAGGTGAATTCGGGGGAAAAGCATTTAGTACATTTTTTAATTGTAGTACTTCTATGTGCCTGGTGTTGGCTTCGCTAGCATCTGCCTTTAAATGAGCTTGAAAAAGATGAAATCCAATAGAATCGTTGCGGCATTTATTTTTATAAAAAAGTTGGTAATAATCAATATCTCTATATCCGCCCAAAGGATGCGTTGCTATAAAAGTATCGCCTGCAAGAATAATTTTTTCACTATCATAAAAAAGCATATTTTCTTGAACATAGCGGTGAGAGCGCGTGAATCGGGCACGTTTCCAACTTGTTTTTCCCCATACATTCAGGCAATGATTTAGAAGCATATCTGCCCCCTCCTCACTGGTGAGCTCATTTACTACTAAAATAGTAGGCTTGGCATATTGAAAAATGCTACGAAAATAGGGCAAGCGAGGTTGAGCATCATCTCTGGGGAACCACAGGATATTATAGTGCATTACTGTTATCGTGTCTAAATGAGTAGGCGCTGGACTTGAGGGAGTAATTACTTGCGTAGTAGCATATTCAGAAGTATAGATATTTTCATTACAATCATTACCCTTGGCGGCAAAAGCTTGAAAATAATAAGTAGTGTTAGGTTTAAGGTGTGTAACTTGAGTAGAACTTCCTCCTCCATTATACACAACAAATTGATTATTCCCTATTTGTGCCCCTGCTCGAAATTGCTGGTTAGCTCGATATCCAATTTGGTCTTGTGGCAAATGAATACAGGGCGTTCCTTCGCAAGCAACTATAATAGTCTTGGTATTATTAGCTGGGCTCCATGTAAGTTGTACAGCGTTCCAATTTATAGCCATAGCATTGATAGTGCTAGGCGCTAGAGTAGGTTCTAGTTCAAGAGGGCAAGCCGTTACCTCTATGTCATCTATCGCAAGTCCATCGTCATTATTAATATCATCCTTATCTTCCCACCTTAAAATAATCTCTTGCCCTGGCCCAAAATGAATATCTTTAAGTGTGTCTACTATTAGAGTATGGTATAGGAAGCCGTCTATATTGGTATTATTTCTACTACTTACGGGAGCAATAAAGTTTAGTTTGGGACGACTTATCCAGGTACCACTATTCAAATTGACAAAGGAGGCGGTAATTTGATAAGTAAAGTTAAGAATGTTTTGATTGCCATTTCCCCTGCGCCATTGCTCCCCTTTATATTTTATAACTAGCGCTTTAATAACTTGGTTAGTGACATTTTTTAGTCTTAAACCCCAATATACAGTATTCCCGCTTGCAGCTATAGAGCCTAGTGCTCGGTCAAGGTTGGCATGCTTACCAAAATTATATAATCCTCCTACCTCTACAGAACCATCGCACGAACGAAATCTGGGAGCTATAGCATACCATCCAGGCAAAGTCACATTATCTTGCCACAAAGTGTTGCTGCCGCAAGCATTAGAACTTGACAAAGAGTTAAAATTTTGCAAGTAAACCCCTGTAAAATTTGCTTGTGCAATTCCTTCACACACACAAAAGAACAAGGCAAAACATAAATGCAATATTTGTGATGATAGATTTTGGAGCATTGTAAATAAATAGGAATAATCTGGCTAGGCTAAATTTCCAAAATTTATAGCAGAAAATAAAACAAAAAAGTAGGGAAGAGTAAATTTTGTTAATTTTTGGAAGTAGCTGGAGGAAGGAAATATGGGTGTAAATAAAGCAGGAATGCGGTGAGGGTGGGATTCGAACCCACGGTAGGGTTTTGGCCCTACAACAACTTAGCAAGTTGCCGCTTTCGACCGCTCAGCCACCTCACCTTTTTTATGATGCAAGTTAGAATTAATATTTTATAATTCAAAAAATAATATAAAGAATTGTACTATTTATTATACTATTTATTGCTAAGGGATGGCTTATTATTTGAACAAGGGGCGATCATATCAAGTACTTTGGAAACAGAATCGACGGGTAATTGACAAGTTTTATTTTGACAAACAAAAAATTGAGTTTTTTCGTCTACCCACTTATGTTGTAAAAGAGGAAGTTTACTATGTCCGTTATTCTTTCCTCCTATTCCTAGAAGTATTACATTGGGAAGATAATTATACTCAAAATCTGCTCGCTTGCGTTTGTAATCTGGTCCACAAATAGCGACTTCGTAATCCGGAAAAATAAAGCGTGAGAGCAACAGTAGCCAGTGAGCATAAGCTGCAGGATATTTTATAGCCTCTTCCACAACAGCCCTCATCATTTGTATGGCTTTTTGCTCGTATTCTTCTTTGCTAAGCAAATGGGCTAGGGTAAGCAAATTATGCGCCATTATAGCGTTAGAAGAAGGAATTACATTGTCTTGTATTTCCTTTTTACGCGTAATAAGAGGTTCATTAGTATTAGCCGTATAAAATAGAAGTGCTGAATTTTTATCTTCAAATGATACTAGGGCTTGTTGTAGTAGCTTCTCAGCGATTTCTATATACTCCTCATTAAAAGTAGCTTGGTATAAGCTTAGAAGAGCATCTATCAAAAATGCATAGTCGTCTAAGAAAGCAGGAATTTTTGCCTTTCCATTCTTCCAAGTTCTAAATAAAATTTCAGACTTTACATATAAATTACTAAGCAAAAATTGCATATTGGTCTCTGCTTTTTGTAGATAATGCGTTTCGCCTAGGGCACGGTAAGCAGTGGTATAAGCCTTGTTCATCATCGCATTCCATGAAGTTATGATTTTATCATCCAGCGTAGGGCGCGGCCTTTGTAGACGTATCTGTAACAATTTTTGCTTTGCTTCTTGCAACCATTTCTCGAATTCTTCCCTATCCCGTCCAGTAAGTTCAGCAAATTCTGCTTCGCTGCGAGTACGGTAAGGAATATTTTTGCCCTCCTCCCAATTACCCCTTTGTTGAAAATTATAAAACAAGCTTAGTAAGGCTGCTTTTTCACCAAGTATTGCTTCTATTTCCTGGGTAGTCCAAACATAATACTTTCCTTCCTCTCCCTGGCTATCTGCGTCTAATGCAGTGAAAAAACCACCTTCACTAGAAGTTAATTCTCTTTCTACAAAATCTAAGGTTTCAACTACTACTTGGCGGTACAAAGGGATATAAGTCTTCTGCCAAGCATGAGTATATAAAACTACTAACTGAGCATTATCATAAAGCATTTTTTCAAAATGGGGAACAAGCCAAATTTGGTCTGTTGAATAGCGAGCAAATCCTCCCCCAATTTGGTCATATATACCTCCATAAGCCATTTTTTCTAAGGTTAATTCTACCGCTCTGATAGCTGATTCTTCACAATTAAGGTGCCCCCACTTTAATAAAAACTCCCATAGTACAGGCATTGGAAACTTAGGTACTCGCTGGGTGCCGCCATGGACGTTATCCAAACTAGCTTTAAGCCTTAAAAAAGCTTCGTCTAAAGACTCCTTTTGAAAAGAAAGCTTATTTTCTTGATTGGGACCGTCAACGTAATCTAGACTAGAAAGTGATTGAGTAATTCGTTCAGCATGCGCTATAAGTTTTTCCTTTTCGTGATACCACTGAGAGGCAATTTGAAGTAATATATGTTTCCAGTGAGACTTAGGAAAATAAGTACCTCCGTAAATAGGTTTACCTTCAGGAGTTGCAAAACAATTAAGGGGCCACCCTCCCGAACCCTTCATCACATGCAGCGCATCCATGTATATTTGATCAATATCGGGTCTTTCTTCTCTATCAACCTTAATATTTACAAAATACTGGTTCATAATTTGGGCTATTTCTGGGTCTTCGAAGCACTCTTTTTCCATTACATGGCACCAATGGCAAGCAGAATATCCGATGCTGATAATCATAACTTTATTTTCTGCTTTGGCTTTTTGTAGTGCCTCTGGCCCCCAAGGATACCATTCTACGGGGTTATAAGCATGTTGTAGTAAATAAGGACTGGTTTCGAAAATCAACGCATTAGGTTTCTGAAAAGAACTCATAATAGGCAAATAAATTTTCTTACTAACAAATATTTACTAGAATTTGTTTTAACTTTTACAATTTTACAATTTTCTTACTAATCGGTAACTTAATTTTTAAATAGTTCTAATGTTTTCACAACTCCCCTCCTAATTCTATATTTCAATTTCCATATTTTTTTTAATAGTTCTTCAAGGCCTGCCCTCCATAAATTCTAATAAAATTTTAATACTTTGGTCATTTACAAACTTCTAACTTTACAGCCACTTATCATGAAATATCTGTTAAGGTGTATCGCAAAGATAAACGTATCTTGATTAGAAGAATTAGAATAATTGGAGGGGTCTTGTTATTTGTAATAAGTCACTTTGCATGTGAAAAAAAAGGCACTAACGAAAATTTTGATAAGCCCTTTCTTCAAGTTCAAGAAGATACTATTCGTCTTTTGCCAGGTTCTAACCTTTTAGGAAGATTAAAAGAAATAAAAATACAAGAAATAAGCTACTCTCCTACCTTTCGGGTTACAGGGATTGTACGCGTTATTCCTAATCAATATGCCGAAATTGCCGCACCTTTTGCTGGACGAATCACTAAGTCTTACGTTCAATTAGGGCAGTTTGTACAGGTGGGTGCCCCTATTTTTGAAATTCAATCTCCTGATTTTTTCGAAGCTCAAAAGCAATATTTTGATGCTAAAAGTGCTTATCGCCATGCCGAGCAAAACTTTGCAAGGCAGCAAGATTTATACAAAAATGGTGTAGGCGTAAAAAAAGAACTTGAGGCCGCAGAAACAGAACTAGAAATTCATAAAACAGCCTTACATAATGCCGCTGCTGCCCTTAAAATTTTTAACGTTAATCCTGAAAGTTTAGTTTTAGGGCAACCTTTAACTATTCGTTCA
Organism: Bacteroidia bacterium; assembly: GCA_025057395.1. Classification (GTDB taxonomy): domain Bacteria; phylum Bacteroidota; class Bacteroidia; order J057; family JANWXU01; genus JANWXU01. The sequence goes on from JANWXU010000056.1 coordinate 16,008, forward strand.
CCTATTGCTGGAGAAGTAGTAGAAAATAAAATTGTTCTAGGGCAATACCTAAAAGAAGACGCTCCTCCTATTGTACTAATAGCCGAGCTTAGTAAAATTTGGATTGCTGCCCAGATTAAAGAAAAAGATTTATCCCTACTCCAAAATCTACAAGATGTAGAAATAGAAATTCCTACTTTTTCCGACTATCCATTAAAAGGGAGAATTTTTCATATCAGCAAATTATTAGACGAAACTACACGCAGTGTACAAGTAATTATTGAATGCGATAATACTCAGAGGCACCTACGACCTGGAATGTATGTAAATGTAAAATTAATTCAAAAACTGCAGCGGGCTATTCAAGTACCGGCGACTTCCGTGCTACAACAACAAGATAAAAATTATGTTTTTGTTAAGTGCGGTCCTAATCAATTTGTACGTAGAAAAGTAGTAACAGGCGCGCATAGCGGCGAAAACATAATAATAGAAAGCGGGCTTTCTGTAGGAGAATGGATTGTTTCGGAGGGAGCTATTTATCTGCTCAATGCTAAATAAATTTCTTGAGTAAAAAAAATAATGAAAAATCTAATACTTATTTCCCTAGAGCGGCGGTGGCTTTTACTTGTGCTCTTTATATTAATTGGATTTATGGGCTACCAAGCTTGGCAAAGGCTAGCTATAGAAGCTTACCCTGATATTGCAGATGTTACTTCGCAAGTGGTTACACAAGTACCAGGCTTGGCGGCAGAGGAAATCGAACAACAAATTACTATTCCTATCGAACGTGCTCTCAATGGTTTACCCGGCTTACATGTTATGCGCAGTAAAAGCACTTTTGGACTATCGATGATAACTTTGGTTTTCGAAGATGGTGTAGATGATTATTGGGCACGTGCTCGCATTCAGGAAAGACTAAATGGCTTGGAGTTGCCTTATAATGCTACACCTGAACTAGATCCTTTAACCTCGCCTATTGGAGAAATCTATCGATATATTATTGAGGGTAAAGGCGTGGATTTAAGAGAGCTTACGGAACTACAACATTTTGTAATTATTCCGCGCCTTAAACAAGTGCCAGGTGTAGTAGATGTTACCAACTTTGGGGGTATAACCACCCAATTTCAAATAGAACTTAATCCTCGTAAGTTAGAGCAATATGGGATTAGTCTTAGCCAGGTAGTAGAAACTATTCAACTAAATAATTCTAATGCGGGCGGAAGCGTGATTAACCAGGGAGACTTAAGTTATGTAGTGCGCGGCATTGGTTTGGTTAAAAATTTAGAGGACCTAGGTAAAATAGTGGTAAAAACGCAGAATGGTGTGCCTATCTTCTTGAATGACATTGGTAAGTTACGTTACGGGAATCTAGAAAGGAAAGGAGTATTAGGGTATACGGATAGAGCACGCAATTATTCGGAAAGTATCGAAGGAATAGTTCTGCTTCTTAAACACGAGAACCCTTCTAAAGTATTAGAAGGAATTCATAAAGCCATAGAAGAACTCAACACCCAAGTTTTGCCTTCGGGCGTAAAAGTAATTCCTTTTTTAGACCGCTCCCACCTAGTGGATGCAACTTTAAGAACCGTTTCTCATACCCTGTTTGAAGGTATAAGTTTGGTAGTAATTATCCTAATTATTTTTTTGGGTAGCTGGCGCGGCGCCTTGTTGGTAGCTTGTACTATTCCTTTATCTTTACTCATTGCTTTTATTTTAATGAAAATTACCAATATTCCTGCTAATTTACTTTCACTAGGAGCAATTGATTTTGGAATTATTGTGGATGGTGCTATTGTAATATTAGAAACTGTCTTGAGAGAAAAGGAAGAAAAGCCTCATGCTTTTTTAAATATATACGAAGTTAGTGATAAAGTTTCACAGGTAGCCCGCCCTGTTTTTTTTTCAACTCTTATCATTATCACAGCTTATTTGCCTCTATTTGCCTTCGAAAGGGTCGAAAAAAAGCTATTTACCCCTATGGCTTTTACAGTAAGTTATGCACTAGTAGGAGCAGTGGCAGTAGCCCTTTTATTAATACCAGGGCTAGCATTTTTCATTTATCAAAAGCCTCAAAAAATATTTCATAATTATTGGTTACAAAAACTTAATCAAAGTTACACGCAGGTAATAAAAAAACTACTCCTTTACCCCAAAAGTATATTGGTATTTCTCTTTATAATCCTAGTAAGCGCTGCTGTACTTACTATAGTTATTGGCAAAGACTTTTTACCATACTTGGATGAGGGTTCCATATGGTTACAAGTGCAGCTTCCGCCGGGTATTTCTATTCAAAAATCTAAAGAAATTAGTGATACTTTAAGAGCTCGTACCATGAAGTATTCTGAAGTGACTTATATTATGGTACAGGCGGGTCGTAACGATGACGGTACTGATCCTTGGACTCCTTCACATTTTGAAGTCTCGATAGGCTTAAAACCCTATAAGGACTGGCCCAAGGGAAAAACTAAATTTGATTTGATTGGGGAGCTCGCGAAAGAATATTCTACTTTACCAGGAGTAACAGTGGGTTTTTCTCAGCCTATGATAGATGGAGTAATGGATAAAATTGCAGGTGCTCATAGCGAACTAGTAGTAAAAATATATGGGCAAGATTTTACAGAAACTCGAAAGCTTGCAGAAAAGGTTCTAAATGTACTGAAAACTGTATCTGGAGCGGTAGACCTGGCTATTGACCAAGAACCCCCTTTACCTCAATTACAAATTATTGTAGATAGAAATAAAATTGCACAATATGGTCTTAACGTCTCAGATGTTTCAGAACTAATAGAAGTGGCAATTGGCGGAAAAGCCATTTCGCAAATTTTTATAGGAAATAAAGTATATGATATTACATGTCGATATCAGGAAGAGAGCCGAAATACTCCGGAAAAAATAGCTAATCTAATGCTTACTTCTCAAACGGGTGTAAAGATTCCACTTTCGCAAGTAGCCCAAATAAAGCTTAGTACTGGCGAAAGTACTATCACTAGAGAAATGAATAAACGCCATCTCACTGTTAGGCTCAATGTTCGCAATCGAGATTTAAGTAGTTTGCTAAAAGAAGCCCAACGAAAAATAGAGGAATTGGTGGAATACGACCATAGCCTATACAAGATTAGTTGGGGCGGGCAGTTTGAAAATCAAAATCGCGCATATAAAAGACTAGCTTTTATAGTGCCCACCGCCCTAGCAATTATGTTTGCGCTGCTTTATGGAGCTTTTGGTAATTTACGTCAAGCTCTTTTGCTGATGACTATTGTGCCGCTTGCTCTTTTTGGCGGCTTATTCGCCCTGCTAATGCGCGGAATGACGCTCAACATTTCTTCAGCTGTTGGTTTTATAGCCTTATTCGGAGTAGCTATCCAAAATGGGGTAATTATGGTATCGCGTATCAACCAGTTATGTTTAGAAGGGGCTCCTTTGGAAGAAGCAATTTGCCTAGGAACAAATAATCGCTTTCGCCCTGTACTAATGACAGCCACAGTTGCCGTGTTGGGATTACTTCCGGCTTCCTTCGCCACTGATATAGGCTCAGATGTCCAGCGCCCTTTAGCTACTGTAATCGTTTACGGTTTACTTTTTTCCACTATTCTTACCCTGTTTGCATTACCACCATTATATTATCTCGTAGAAAAACAATGGGGAAAAAAGAACTTTTAAAATTAATTTGTTGGAAACTCATTCAGTTTTATAAGAAAAAACGAAATCTTCAATCTTATTATTTACATTTCTTTTGTACTTTATTCACTTCCTTTAATGCAATTGGACAAGTTGATACTCTTTTTCCTACCCAAAAACTCGAATATACAGAATATTTGAAACGAGTTACTCAAAATAATCTATCCTTGCTAATTGAAAAGTTTAATATCGATTTAGCTCAAGCGCAAATTCTAATAGCAAAAGTTTTGCCTGATCCTACTCTTGAGTTTATGTTAGGCGATAATGGAGAGCGGCGTATGGGCCTAGGGTATGCTTATAGTGCTTCTCTTAGCTGGGAAGTACCACTAGGAAAAAAAAGAAAAGCCCGAATAAAGCTAGCTCAAGAAGAAATGGAACTTGCTAAGCTACTAGTAAGTGATTTTTTTAGGAATCTCCGTGCTCAGGCTACGCTTGCTTATGTGGAAAGCCTTAAACAGCGAAAGATTTTAGAAGCTGTCTATCAATCTTGGAAAAATATTTATCAATTAGCTCAGGGAGATAGCCTACGCTTTATTGCGGGAGCTATCAGTGAAATTGATGCCCGTCAAAGTAAAGTAGAAGCTGGAATGCTTTTTAACCAATTGTTAGAAGCTCAAGCAAACTGGAAGAATTCGCTTGTACAACTTTCTCAATGGCAAGGATTAGCTGTAAAAGATACTTTATTCTATAGCCAAGGCTCCTTAAATAATCTGGAACGTAACTATGATCTTAGTCAACTTATCGAAAATGCTATAGCTACAAGAACAGATATATTAGCAGCTCACCAAAATCATAAGCGAGCCCAATCTTTATTACAACTTGTTCGCGCTAATAGAATTACCGATATTTCTATTGCTTTAGGTATAAGTGGAAATACGGTACAGTATAATGTGGTAGCGCCCACTCCCTCTTTTACTACTATTAGTGGTACTATTGCTATGCCACTTAAATTTTCTAATAATCTTAAAGGAGATATTCAACAAGCAGAACTCACAGTTTTGCAAACCGCCAAAGTACGAGAGCAAATAGCTCTCCAAATTGAAACTGAGGTAATTTCTGCATTCAATCTTTATCAAGCAAGGCGAAAGCAAGCTCAGCAGTTTGAAAGCGGCTTACTTACAGAGGCACAAAAAGTTTTAGCTGGAAAGGTCTATAGTTATCAAAGGGGAGAATCTTCTTTATTAGAAGTACTTAATGCACAAAGAACTTATAATGAATTACAAATTAACTATTACGAAACTCTTGCAAATTATGCAAATGCCCTAATTGACCTTCAGCGTGTGGCAGGAATTTGGGATATTTATAGTTTTTAATAAAAGCCATGAAAATTGTCAAAAAATACATAATAAAAATATTAACAATAATTAGTGTGTTAGTAATAGGACAGTGTTTACCTTTGTTCCTTGCAGCACAAAATACATCAAAAATCTTCAAGCAAAGTAACTTTCAATATCCCGATACTACCTTTAAGGTTCACTTATGTGCCCATGGGGGCTTATTAGTTTCTAGTTTCGTAGGCAGTCAATTATCTAATTTAGCTATGACTGTTACTTCTCAGCCACTTCTTGGCTTTCAAGGGGGAATAGCACTGTCTAGTTTGTTTTCGAAAAAATATGGATTTCGTCATCATTTGCGATATCTGCAACAAGGAGCTCAAGTAGAAGTATCAGATACACAGCAAAAGGCTTATAAAAGTACATTTCGTATCCATACTTTACAGCTGGCTCCACTTAATTTATTTTATCACCATAAAAATTGGCAATTAAGCCTGGGGCCTTACTTAGGTTTTTTAATAGCTGCGACTATTCAACGAAAAAATGAAAATGGACAAATAGTGAATGACAGCTCAATTTTTGGAACACCGGAACAATTATCTAATTATGCTCAAAAAATTGATTTAGGTATTCAAATTCAAATTTCCTATTACTGGTGCTCTGTAATAGAATCTACTCTTTTTTACCAAAGAGGTCTTTTATCTGTAGTTGAAAATGCTGCAGCTGTGCCTGGAGCGGGGAAGCCTGCTATCCCGCAACCTGCAATTTTTAATCACGTACTGGGATTCTCCCTGGGATATATATTTAATAAATGAAGATGCACTCGTTTTTTTTAAAGTCTGTGTTACGATTAAATAGTCAAGCTGAGTTTTAGTTACAAAAGCCTGTAGCTTTATAGTAAGGGTGTGTGTTTTTTTTAAAAGAATAGGCTATGGGCTTTGTAATTTTATCTTTTTTATAGCGGTATTTCTTAAAAAAATACAAACTCAATGTTAGTAATAGCGCGAGAATTAGTACAAAATTAATTTCTATGCGAAAAGGGTAGTAATATCCAATTATCCATTGCAATACAGGGTTCTTAGTTTGAGTTTTATAGTAAGTAATGTAGTAAAGCTCAGCGCTTCGATTGAACCAGCCAGGATTATCAATATACATGAGCCTTCCTGCTTTAGGGTGATAGTCGGGGTAGCGTATTTTTTTGTAACGTAAAATAACTTGGTTATAAATTTCCTGTACAAGGTACTGCTCGTCTTTAGCAATTGCCTCTTTTAGGGCTTCTAGAGTTGCAGTATTAGGGTGCCCAGTAACGGCTACCTTTTCATAACGAAAAAATTGGTTAATAGCTTTTTGTACTGGACTTATATTCCCTCCTACCCAGAGGCATTCATGTAGCCACTCGCTCACTGCTTGGCTGGGAACCTGGTTACCCAGGGTAGCAATTTTCCAATAGTGATTCACAATTTGACTCCATTGCCACGTATCCATTTTTCGGAAAGTTGCTAGCGTACCTGGCACCCCTAGTACCTCGGGCGCGAGTTTTTGCCAAGTAAAATAAGTAACTCCACGATAAGTCAGACTACCGGGGTCTTCCTTGAACCTAGTAGCTACATTTCCCTCCCACTTCCATAAGTAAGCGAGCTTTTGCTCATAACTTGGTGCTCCCATTTTTTAATTTTAATCTTTCGCCCTCCTACTCCCCACCAATAGACTTTCTGCACAAGTTAACATTTAGTTTACAAAAAAAATCCACATTTTCTTTTACTATTCAGAAATGTTATGCTAAGGGCACAAAATATTGAATAAACAAATACCTTTAACGAAAAGAATCAGATTTAGAAAAGTAGTACAACAAGAAGCCAATGGCAAAAGTAGCAATCCCGAAAAGTACAATAATAGGTCGATTTATAATAGAATGCACTACCATCCAAAGAGTTAATACGATATACAAGGCGGGGGTAATTGGATAGCCGAAAGTTCTATAGGCCACTATTTGACCTGTTTTTCTAGTTTTTATTCTTAAAATGAAAATACCAGCTACGGTAAGTGCAGAAAAAATACTTAATGTAAAACCTATATACCCTAAAATCTCATAATATGTTGCTGAAAAAATGATGATTAAAGCTACTACCATTTGCAAGAAAAGTGCCCAAATTGGCCCACCACCTGATTTTCTTTGGGCAAGAACACGAAAAATGGTATAATCCTCTCCCATACTCTGCGTAACTCTAGGACCCGCCATAACCATAGAGCTTGTCGAAGAAAAGAGAGCTACTCCAATAAAAGCAGTAAGAATTTTACCCGCTTGGTCTCCAAAAATTGCTCGTGCAGATAAATCCCCTACTTTTACTTCCCCCAACATTGCACTAAGCGGTACAGTCCTTAAAAATACTATGTTTAAAAGGATATATAGCATCATTACACTTAACGTACCAATAAGCAAAGCACGGGGTAGATTTTTTTGAGGGTCTTTTATTTCACCAGCGATGTAGGCTGCAGCATTCCATCCTAGATAAGCATAAAAGACATCTATTACAGCTGAAGCATAATTTTTATTCCACAAAGTCATCCAATCGCTAGGTTGTGGAGTAAGGCATAACAATTGGAGCTGAGACTTCTCTACAGCTATAAAGCCCGCTATAATGAAAATTAAAATAAGAGCTATTTTGAAGTAAGTAAAACTATTCTGAACTTGGGCTCCTAGTTTCAAATAAAAAGCATGTAATAAAGTAAGGAGTATTACTAAAAGGCAAGCTACCCATGTAGAATTAATTTGGGGCCAAAATGCTCGCATATATTCACCAAAAATAACTGCATTTAGGGAAATCGCAGCTCCAAAACCTACTACTAGTGAAACAAAGCCAGACACAAAACCTAAAGCAGGATGATATAATTGACTTAAATAATTATACTCCCCCCCCGAGCGAGGCATACTTGCAGAAAGTTCGCCGTAGACAAGGGCACCGCACAACGCCATTATTCCCCCTACCAACCAACTTAATAAAATAGCAAAATGAGAAGGCGCATGCTTAGCGATGTCGCCTGTTATGCCAAATACCCCCGAGCCAACCATATTAGCAATCACAATCAGGCTAGCAGTAGTTAGCCCCAAGCTTGGTAAATTTGCTTTTTGCTGCTGTACCACAACATTATATATTTTATATATTATGCAGTAATTGAAAAATCCATTTTTCTCCAGTGTACTCAACCCATACCCCCATTTTTCCTTAACTTTAACTTTTTTAAATAAGGTAGCAAAATAACAAAAATAAAAAGAGGAAGCTAAAAAAGCTTCCTCTTTTTTAAATTCGGCGGCGACCTACTTTCCCACGTGTTACCGCAGTATCATCGGCGTCTGATGGCTTAACTTCTCTGTTCGGAATGGAT
>JANWXU010000057.1 GCA_025057395.1 Bacteroidia bacterium
TTCGGATGGGGGGGAATACACACTAACTGCAATGGCTTCGGGCTGTGCTACAATTAGTGCCGTAATACGGGTGCATGTTATCCCCGATAATTTAATCCAAGGGATTGAACATGATGCGCCCAAGTGTGAAAATCAAACTTTAACTCTAAAAGTACAAGCTCCCCAAAAACAATACACTTATTACTGGCAAGGTCCTAATGGATTTACTGCTACAGGCCCTGTTATAGTTCGTAAAAATGTAAAACTGGCGGACGCGGGAATATACTCCGTGGTTGCACGGTATGGTAATTGCATGTCTGAGCCTAAAACGGCTTATATACAAATACGTCCTATACCGCAAAATATAAGTATTCAAAATGATGGGCCCCGCTGCATAGGGGAGGAGTTAACTTTGCAAGCTACTTATGTTGCTGATGCTGAATATTTTTGGAGTGGGCCAGAGGGTTTTTCAGCAACGGGTAATATTGTCAAAAGAAAAATTACAAGTCCAGGTAACGAAGGAATATACACGGTAAACATCAAATTGCGAGGTTGTAACTCTCTAGAATTGCAAACTCGCTTTTTGCTACGTAAAAATATTTCACCTCCGCTAGTGTTTTATGAAAAAGAAAATTGCTTGGGGCAAACGTTGGTACTTAAAGCCGAAGGATTGCCTGGTGCTACTTATACTTGGAAGGGACCAGCTGATTTTACTGCTACTGGAGAAGTAGTAAGTCGGAATTTACAAAGTTTAACAATGGCGGGTGTGTATTCTGTTTATACCCGCTTAGGCGTTTGTACTGCTGAAGTAAAAACTTTTAGTATTGTTATAAAGCCTAAGCCATCCTTACCTACTATTTACTCTAATATCCCAATTTGTACGGGCCAGGAGTTATTTTTAAGAACAGATACTTTTGCACAAGGTAAATATCTATGGTTTTTACCAGGAGGCGAGAAAAAAATAGATCCTTTTTTTCGGATACCTAATGTGGGGAGAGCTCATAGTGGAATTTATAAGCTAGTAGTTTATAAAAATGGCTGCGCCTCGGATACTGCTAGTTTAAAAGTGAACGTAAGCCCTACTATAGTACGACCTAGGATTAAGAGTAATGGGCCCATTTGTGCTGGGCAAAATTTAGAACTCAGTGTTACCCCTATAGCGGGAGCGAAATATTTGTGGAGTGGACCTAGAAATTTTAGTTCTACTGAAGTAGCGCCCGTATTGCATAAAGCTCAGCCTAATTATTCTGGAGTATATACTCTTACTATTTCAGTAAATAGGTGCGCCACTACTACTCTTTTGGTAGAAGCTTATGTGCATGACCCTAACACTCCTATTCAAGTTCGTATGAATAGCCCTGTGTGTTTAGGAGATTCTCTAAGGATAGCCGTCAGTTCTTTTCCTGGAGCTACTTACTTATGGAAGGGGCCTAATAATTTCATTTCATCTAAAGCGCAGGTATTTTTTGCCAGAACCAATACTAGCCACACTGGAAATTATACGGTAAATATTCAGATAGGTAAATGTAATTTTTCTAAAAAAGTGCATGTTAACATTTTGCCTAGGCCGAGTGCTCCCTTAGTTAAAAATATTCCTCCCGTTTGCAGTGGCGATACTGTTAGTTTGCAAGTAGTACCTTCTAAGGAGGGAGAGGGTATTTTTTTATGGGAGGGTCCTGCTAATTTTAGAGCTAAGGGTATGTCGGTAAAATTATTTCCGCCTATATTTCCTGGAACTTACGTAGTAAAGCAACAAAAGCTAGGGTGTTATTCGAATCCTACACGCGTAAATGTACAGCTAAAAAGTGGAAATGTTGTTTTAGTAGCTCAGAGCAATAGTCCGATTTGCCGTGGGCAAACTTTACAGTTAACTGCTAATAATATTCCGGGTGCTGTTTATACATGGCGAGGGCCCGCAGGCTTTATTGCCTATGAAAGGGCGCCTACTATAAAAAGTGCCTACTTATCCGGAACTTATCGAGTAGAGGCTTTAGTGCGAGGCTGCCTGCTAGCAGCTGTAACTTCTGTAACAGTGAATACCCCCTCTATTCGTTTTTCAACTAATAAAAGTACTTTTTGCGGCGGTAATTTTAATACTATAGAGTTAGAAGCCACAGGTATGCCACCGTGGAAAGTTAAATTATTAGAAAACGGCTCTCCAATGATCCTAGAGATGTCGGAATCTCCCTTTACATTACCAATTTCAGCGGGAACTAATATTTATAAATTGATAGAAGTTACGGACGCCATGGGTTGCAGTGCTTCTGCCGAAGCAAGCCTAGAGACAAAAGTATATGATATGCCCGATGCTAGTATACTAAGTGTCTCTCCGGTAGAATATGGCGGTACTGCTAAAATAAAAATTGCCGTAACTGGCCTAAGTTCCTCTATTCATTGGATGTTGAAATATATGGAAGGGAAGAAAGAAAAATCAGTAATAGGTGCTTCTAATGGCGAATTTACGTTAGTTACTGAGCCTTTGCGCAATAGTACTTTTTTTCAATTGCTTTCAATAACGAATTTAGAGTCCGAGCCAGCTTGCTCGCGTATTCTAACTAATGCTATAGCTACTATTAGCGTGTATCCTGGCCCCTGTTTGCCTATTGCTGAAACAGAGCTCAAAAATATCACTATTTCTACCGCCTTAGTGGAGTGGAAACACACTTCGCCTTTACCAGAATGTTATATTTTTTCTTTTGGCCCTCTTTCGGTACCCCCTGAAAAATGGAAGCAATTTCCAATTAATAGCAACTTTTTTTTGATGAGCGACTTGTTGCCAGCCACAGACTATGGGTATCGGGTAAGGGTGAGTTGTACGATGTGTAATCTCCACAGCGGGGTACGATCACCCTGGACTCCAATTCGTGTTTTTACTACTGCAATTCCTACCCTTACTCAGCTGCAAGAAATGCAAGAAGAGTTACAAGTATTTCCTAATCCTAGCGAAGGACCTATTCGTATTGCTTTTGATTTTAAGGAACAAACCCAGGCTTCTATTCGAATTAGTAACGCTACAGGTGTAGTTTTATTAGAAACTCTTTTTACTCCCCAATTAGGCAGAAATACCCTGCATTTTGATCTAAGTAACTTTCCAGAGGGGTTTTATAACATCCAACTAATCCAAGGTAATTTACTTCGAATGGTAAAAGTTATGTTAAGTAAACAGTACTGAGCTTGCAGTAGAATTAGATTGAATTTAGGGCGTGTGTATAATGGCATGAGCCTGTAAGTAAACTACATTTTCTACATGTGCTGTTTGAGGAAACATATCCACGGGTTGAACACTTAATATTTTATATTTTTGTTTAAGCATTTGAAGATCACGAGCTTGAGTAGCAGGGTTGCAACTAACATAAATAATTTCTGGAATGTTGGCTTCTAAAAGGATATTTACTACAGAGGGAGCTATTCCGCTCCGAGGGGGGTCTGCGATAACTAAATCGGGCTTACCGTACTTCTTAAAAAATTGTTTATTCAGAAGCTTTGCAATATCCCCTACAAAAAATTCTAAATGAGAAAGTCCATTAAGGTCTGCATTTTTGCGAGCATCTACTATGCTAGAGGCTGAGTATTCAATTCCTATAATTTGCTCCGCTTTTTCAGAAATATATATTCCAATGCTGCCAGTGCCACAGTATAAATCATAAATTAGTTTCTTTTTATCCTTAATATAATTGGCTATTGCTCGATACAGATTTTCTGCTTGATAGGTATTAGTTTGAAAAAAGGAAAGGGGACTAATTTGAAATTGATATTTTCCTAGCCTTTCAACTAAAAAGGGCTGGGTATTGCCCCAAACCTCATAGGGTAAATCGGTATAACTATCATTGAGTTTAGGATTATAAACCCATATGAAACTTTGAATAAAAGGAAAACACTCTTGTAGATATTTAAAAAGTTTATCAACGGGTTCCCTCTCTGGTGTGCCAGTGCATAAAATGACCATCCAATTATTTCCAGCTCTTCGTAAAATAAGGCTTCGTAAAAAACCTTGGTTTTCTTTGATATTATAAAAACTTAAATGGTGCCGATGGGCATATTCTCGAATGGCATTTCGAATCTGATTGCCTTCTTCAGGCTGAAGATAACAACTTTGAATATCTATTACCTTGTCGAAGTATTTAGGAACATGGAATCCTACTACTCCTTTAGTAGTATCAAAAATTTCTTGACTTTGGATCTCCTGAGGGCTTAACCATCTTTTAGTGGAGAAAGAATATTCAATTTTATTACGATAGCCAAAGATTTCTTTTGCTCCGATAATAGGCAGAAATTCTATTTTTTCTAATTCTAAGCCGGCGATCCGCCCCAGAGTGTCACGTACATATTTTTCCTTAAATTTAAGCTGACCCTCATAGCTAAAATGTTGCCAGCTACAGCCTCCACAGACGCCAAAATGCTTGCAAATAGGCTGGATGCGGTAAGGTGAGGCAACTTCAATATCCAGAATTTCTGCTCGCCAATTTTTTTTTTCTTTTTTATAGACCCCTGCTGTGATGATATCACCTGGGATCGCTTTATCTACAAAGATAACTTTTCCCTCTACTTTGCCTACTCCCGTACCCTCTGAAGCCGCATCGATAATTTCTAAGTGCTCAATAATTTCTTGATGAGTCTTAGGCAATTTTTATGGAATTACAAATCTAGTGTAAATTTAAGCAATTTTGACTTATTTTGGACTAGAGCAAATTAGCGTGTAATTTTATGGAGGCACCTACTAAGTTTAAGGATACTGGCATTGTGATTCGTTCTACGGGGGGAAGTTATAAAGTAAAGACCGAAAGTGGAAAAGTAATTGACTGTGTGTTGCGAGGTAAATTACGTTTGGAGGAGCTGAAGACCACAAATCCTGTTGCTGTAGGGGATAGGGTAGTTTACTATTTTGAAAATGAAGAAAAAGCAGTTATTGAGGAAATTTTACCTCGTAAAAATTTTATCCAGCGTCGATCTACTCGTAGCTCCTCTTTTCAACAAGTGCTTTGTGCTAATATCGACCAGGCACTTATTGTGGTTACAATAGATGAGCCTTTTACGCCCTTGAGTTTTGTAGATAGTTTTTTGGTGATGGCTGAAGCTTTTCGTATTCCCGCTATAGTGGTCTTTAATAAAATTGATATTGCTCGTAAAAAAGAAAAAAATTGGGAAAAGTTAAAAGATTATGTTTGCATTTATGCCGAAATAGGCTATAAAGTTTTAGCGCTTTCCGCTCTCAATGTAGAAGATAGACCTAAAATAGTAGAGGTGCTAGCTAATAAAATTAGTTTTATTTCTGGGCTTTCAGGTAGTGGAAAATCTTCACTTATCAATTTAGCTGATCCTAAACTTCATTTGAAAACTGCTCCCATTTCCCATCATACCAAAAAAGGAAGGCATACTACTACTTATGCTCAAATGTATGATTTAGAGTTTGGCGGCTCGATTATAGATGTTCCAGGTTTTCGAGAATTTGAAATTACAGATATTGATCGGTATGAGTTAAGTCATTACTTTCCTGAAATGCGAAAGTACTTTCATCAGTGTAAGTTTAATAATTGTACCCATACTTCCGAGCCAGGCTGTGCAATTATTCGGGCTGTACAAGAGGGAGAAATAGCAAGTACCCGCTACAATACTTACTTGGGCATGCTGAATAACCTCGAAAAGCCAGTTTATGATTAATAAATAACAGTAAAAAAGGTGAACAAAATGCTCACCCTTTTTACTATATCTATTTTATTAATAGCGATAGTAGTCAGGTTTATAAGGACCTTCCGGGTTTACACCAATATACCTGGCTTGCTCTTCGGTAAGTACTTCTAGTTCTACTCCTAGCTTTTCAAGATGAAGGCGTGCTACTTTTTCGTCCAAATGCTTGGGTAGTACATATACTTTATTTTCATATTTTTCACTATTTTGCCACAGTTCAATTTGTGCCAACACTTGGTTTGTAAAAGAAGTAGACATTACAAACGAGGGGTGGCCCATAGCACAGCCTAAATTAACTAGTCTTCCTTCTGCAAGCACAATTATATCCTTGCCATTGATATGGTATAAATCTACTTGGGGCTTAATGTTTACTTTTGTATGGCCGTAGTTTTGGTTAAGCCATGCCATATCTATTTCGTTATCAAAGTGCCCGATATTGCAAACAATGGCTTTATCTTTCATAAGTAGAAAGTGCTCGGCGGTTACGATACGGCAATTGCCAGTGGCTGTAACGATAATATCTGCTTCTTTTACAGCATTGATCATTTTTTTGACCTCATACCCTTGCATAGCCGCTTGGAGGGCACAAATAGGATCTATTTCAGTAACAATGACCCTAGCACCTGCTGCTCTCAACGATTCTGCCGAGCCTTTGCCCACATCGCCGTAGCCCGCTACTACTGCTACTTTGCCTGCAATCATAATATCGGTAGCCCGGCGAATAGCATCTACCAAAGACTCACGGCAACCGTATTTATTATCAAATTTTGATTTCGTAACAGAGTCGTTAACATTAATAGCCGGAACTGGAAGCGTTCCCTTTTTCATTCTCTCGTAAAGTCGGAGCACTCCCGTGGTGGTTTCTTCAGAAATTCCGCGTAGCCCTTTTACTATTTCAGGATATTTATCAAGCACTAAGTTGGTAAGGTCGCCCCCGTCATCTAATATCATATTCAGGGGTTTCTGTTCTTCTCCAAAAAAGAGAGTTTGTTCGATGCACCAATAGTACTCTTCTTCAGTTTCTCCCTTCCAGGCAAAAATAGGAATTCCTTTTACAGCCAGGGCAGCTGCTGCATGATCTTGAGTGGAGAAAATATTGCACGAAGACCATCTTACTTCTGCTCCTAACTCTATAAGAGTTTCGATTAAAACGGCAGTTTGGATAGTCATGTGTAGGCAGCCTGCAATTCTTGCCCCTGCCAAAGGCTTAGAAGGACCATACTCTTTACGCAATGCCATTAGCCCTGGCATTTCAGCCTCTGCTAGTTCAATTTCTTTACGTCCCCACTCTGCAAGCGATAAGTCTTTTACTTTATAAGGCAATAAGCTTGTTTTAGTAATCATGATGATAATTGATAGAATATAGAATAAAGTAATATAGTGATTCTAGTAACAGATTTGTAAGTCCAGAAATCTTGATATTCGAATTTAGTCAATTTTTCCAACCTTAACAATACTTTGATAGTTTGAATTCCTTAGTAGGTTATTTTGTTTTTAAGAGTTGCATAGTGCTATGTATTATGTATTTTCCCTTCAAATTTTAGGTTTTTTCGAAGGAGCGAAAAATTAAGTTAGTAGCTAGAGAATCTAGGGTACTGAGTTATGAATGTAAATCATGTATCACGAAATAAATTATGCAATTTTGTATTTTCTCAATACTAAAATTTTACTAAATAGATGGCTGAGCTTTTTTCAGACAACATAATTACTTGTTTTAACGAAAAAATATTTTTCCCTCAAAAAATTCAGGGTTGGGGCTATTTGGTAGCGGTAGAAGCCTCAAGCTATAATATTATGCACTTATCTCAGAATTGGGAGGTGCTTCTAAAAATAGAAGCTAAACAATTTTTAGGACAGCCATTAGCTCGCTTGATAGGTGAAGATTGTTTTGAAAATATTCAAAAAAACTTAACAAAACCCGAGGGCTTAGATTTTATATATTTTCCTAATCTTGCTATACAAACTCCAACTTCTCAAGAAAAGAAAAGTTCCAATTTTTTTGAAGTAATTTTATCTTACCAGGAGAAACTATTAATTTTTGAATGGTTGCCCAAAGAAAGTTTATCTTCTGCCGATCTAAAGCATAGTTCTTTGGAGTTATTAAGGAAGCTCAGAGACTTGACTCATCAATTTTCTGAGAGGGAGGAGCTAGCTCAGGAAATTATGAAGTTCATAAAAGCTCTCACGGGGTTTGATAGAGTTTTGCTTTATGCTTTTAAGGAAGACTTTTCGGGAAAGGTAATAGCTGAAGCTAAAGAAGAGCAACTAGAGTCTATGCTTCATTTACATTATCCTTCTGAGGATATCCCTTTGGAAGTTAGAAATTTGTTAAAGACTCAAAAAGTAAGAATGATTGCAGGCTTAGAAATACCACCTAGTCCTGTGCTCTCTTATTCGGAAGCTTTGCCTTTGAATATGAAGACTTGCCGCCTTCGCTATCCACCTGATAGCCATTGGGTGTACTTAAAAAACATTGGAATCCAAACCAGTGTTTCTGTAGCTACTTTGCGTGATCAAGAACTTTGGGGGGTTTTAATTTTGCATCACTATACTCCTAAATTTTTGTCTACTGAGGCACTTTTGCTACTAGAGATTATAGCTGAGTTTCTTTCAGAAAATTTAGTGGTATTAGAATTAAGAGAAAAATTAGACTATCAAAAAAAAATAGATTTTCTTACTAGTACTTTAATACAAGCTGTATATAACAATCCTGATATAGAATCTTTTTTTGAAAATTATCAAGCTACTCTTAAAGCAGTTTTTGCAAGTTCTTCTCTTTTATTAGTATACAAAAATAAAATATATACTAGCGAGCCTAATTTGTTACCAGCTGATTTTGTACATGAGCTTGTAGCATGGCTAAGTGTAAAGCGTCCGCAGAGTTACTATTATACTCGCTCTCTTGCCAAAGAGTTTGCACCCGCTGCAGCTCACTTAAATATTTGTTGTGGAATTGCTGCTATTTGTTTATCTGAAGACTACAAAGACTGGTTAATTTGGATGAAGCCGGAAAAAATAGATACTTTAGTATGGGCAGGTAATCCTTATGTTTCTAGAGTGGAGCTTATACAGCAGCAAATTAAAAACAATAATTTTACTGAAAAAAATTTATTTGAAAGTTGGTTTGAGTATCAAACTGGTTTTTGTGAAAGTTGGGGAGATTTAATTGATTATTATTTAGAAAAGTTAGCTTCTATTAAGCACATTATTCAAAAAAAAGAGCTGGAAAAAATATATCAGAGCATAATAGAAGGCTCCTATGATGCAATTGGCTTATATGATGAAAACTTTAATTGTTTGTTTATAAGTCCTAAAATCAAGGAAGTTTTAGGGTATAGTGCTGAAGAGTTTAAAAATATCTCCCTGGTAAATAAAATTTTCCCCGATGATCTTCCTCTAATAAAGCCATTTCTTAATCGCGGTGCTCCTCCTATCGAGGCTGCTATTCACTGGCAGATCCGCTGCTTAAATAAAGAAGGAAATTATGCTTGGCTAGATTTATCAGTTTCTCCCTTACAATCTTCTTTGGGTAGGTTACACTATACAGTGATATTTAGGAATATTACTGCTCAAAAAGAAATTGAGGTGCATAACCAAATTTTATTTAATGAGCTTTCAGCCCAGCAAAATGCAATTTCCCATTTAGTAGGATTGGTTGTTTTTAATCAGAATCTAGAAGTTTTTTCTGCTAATGATTATTTCTTGGATGTTTTTAAGGTAAGTTCTCGGGAGGAGATTGATCTCAAGCCTCTTCTTTTGTCTTCTTCCTATCCTATAGCTTCTACTTTAGAAGAACTTTGGGAGACAGTGCTCAATAACTACACTTGGAATGGAGAATTATATTTTGAAAAACAGGGTAAACTGCATTGGCTTTCAGTAAGTATTTACCCTTATCCTATGGAAGAAGGTAAGGATAAGCTTTTTTTAATGTTATGCCTGGATATTACGAAAAGAAAAGAATACGAAACTGAGTTTCTAAAAGCCAAGGAGCAGCTTGAGGAATTAGTTACCTATTCTCCCGCAGTAATTTATAGAGCTAGATTAGATAATGCTTTTCATATAAGTTTTATAAGTGCTAATGTAGGAGCTCTATTGGGCTATCCTAGGGAAAATTTTATTAATCAGCCGGAATTCATGATTCAGATTTTACATCCTGAGGATTTCCCTTTGGTTCAAAAGAATAATTCTCGTCTACTCCAAAACGGACATTTAGCATTAGAATATCGAATAAAAAACTATGCTGATGAATGGGTGTGGATATATGATTCCAAGCGAATATACCAACCTAATGAGCAAGTAGAACCTGAAATTTACGGTAGCTGGATAGATATTACTCAAAAAAAGGTTTATGAGTATGAATTACAAATGGCTAACCAAAGTCTGGCAAAGTCTGAAATGGAGTTGCGTAAAAGTGCAGACGAGTTGCAAAATCTTAATCATGAACTTCAGGAAAAAAACTTGCTTTTAGAAAATTTGATTCATCTAGAAAGATCGTATAATGAGCAACTTCAAAAAGTACTTTCCGACTTAAAAAAAGCCCAAAAGCAATTGATTCGCTCTGAAAAAATGGCTTCTTTAGGAACGCTTGCTGCAGGCCTAGCCCATGAAATCAATAATCCTGTCAATTTTATTCAAGGTAGTGTAGATATTTTGAATCGTATTTCTCCCAAAATTATTTCGTTGCTAGATGCTTTTGCCTCTAATAGCCACAAAAAAAAGGCCCTATCACAATTCCTTCCTAGTGATCTCTCAAAAGAAGATTTTAGTAAACTTTTAAAGCTTTTTGAAAAAAGTCTTAATAATATTACTTTAGGAATTCAGCGAACAACAGAAATTATTACTAGCTTAAAATTTTTTGCCCGTAAGGAAACGGGCTATATTACTAAAGTGAATATTCATGAGTTGTTAGACTCTACTCTAGTACTTTTACAAAATAAAATCAAAAATCGAATTACTGTTTTTAAAGATTACGACTCCACTCTTCCTCTTATTGACTCTGCAGTAGGGCAATTGAATCAAGTTTTTCTCAATGTTATTAATAATGCCATAGAAGCAATAGAAGGTACGGGTAAAATTGATATTATTACTCGTAATCAGGGCAAAGCAATTGCTGTGCAAATTAGAGATAATGGTAAGGGAATTCCGCCGGAAGTTCAAGATCATATTTTTGATCCCTTTTTTACTACTAAACCTATTGGCGAGGGCACTGGTTTAGGACTATCAATTTCTTATCATATTATTCAAAGCTTGGGCGGAAATATTTCTTTCCAGACTAAGCTTGGGGAAGGAACTACTTTTGAGATAATTTTACCTATTGAGTATAAGAATAAAAGCGAAAGCTCGTGAAGCATAATAATGTAAAATAAAATTAATTTTTATTGTACTAATTGGAATATTCTTTTTAATTTTGCGGTATTTTCTTTTCAATATTTTACTTACTTTCATTTAAAACGAAAAAAGTTAAAAGGATAATAAGCAATGGCTGTAAAATTACGATTACGTCGCTTAGGGCGTAGGCATCTGGCCTATTATCAAATTGTTGCGGCAGACGCTAGAGCTCCACGAGATGGGCGCTTTATAGAAAAAATAGGTACTTATGATCCGCATAAGAAATTTTATCAAGTAGAGATTAATCATGAAGCGGCGTTAAAATGGCTTAAAAATGGTGCCATCCCTACTGAAACTGTTCGCTCGATTCTTTCAAGAGAGGGTATACTTTTGAAATTGCATCTTTATCGCAAGGGCAAAAGTGAAGAAGAAATAAAGCAACAATATGAAGTATGGAAATCTCAGAAAGAACACAAAATCCAGAAACAAATTGAAGAATATGAGAAGCGACTTCAAGCAGAACGAGAGGAGAGGCTAGCTCATGAAAGAAGGGTAAGAGAAAATAGAGCTGCAAAAATACGTTCTCAGCAACAGGCGGCAGCTAGTGAATGAAATGAAACTCTAAAATATTAAAAAATGCTAGACGATTTTTTCTTATTAGGCAAAATAACAAAGGCTCATGGCCTGAAGGGGGAAGTAAAAGCATTTTTTGATGTAGACGATTATACTTCTTTTTTACAACTTCGTGAGGTTTATGTTCAATATAATAATCAAGCCTTGCGAAAACTTTGCATCCAAAGGTTAAGGCACTTAGGTGCCTTAAATTTTTTATTAAAATTCGAGTCTTTGGATACCCTAGATAGTGTAGAGTATTTAATCGGACAGTCTCTTTTTCTTCCTATCTCACTTTTACCTCCGCTGAGCGAAGAAGAGTTTTATTATCATGAGGTCATTGGATTTGAGGTAGTAGATAGCAAATTTGGAAAATTAGGCATTGTAAAAGAGATTATTCCTATGCCTGCTCAAGACTTACTTTGCGTTAGATGCGGCGAAAAGGAAATCTTAATTCCTATTACCCATTCTTTTGTACCTCGAGTCGATAGGAATTCCAAACTATTATACACGGTGTTACCGGAAGGATTGTTGGAGGTTTTTGAAGTGTATCTTGGGGATATAGCTTCTTGAAGTTTGGCTTCTTTTAATTTGTTTTTTAATTTGTTTTTGTTTTTTAGATAGCTTTACACTTGCGCAAGTTTGAGCTTGAAGATCAGGTACACAAGAGTTAGAAAATAGAGAATAGATCTTGCAGGGCAGATATAATCTTTCAACAACTAAAACTAATATGAGCATTTTTTAGAACGTTATTGGCTTTTTATAAAATATTAGGAATATTTTGGTTTTAATTTTTAATTCCTTGTAATAGCATTTCATAACTTTGCATCGCTTAATTTTTGATTCTATGGGCTGCGTATTGGCTTAGGTTTTTTATGGAAAAACAAGTAATTCTTTGTGTAGACGATGATAGGTCTCTGTTAGATGCTATTAAATCTGAACTTCAAGGTAGTTTTGGTAAAACGCATAGCATAGAAGTATCAGATAGCGGCGAGGACGCGTTAGAGCTTTTACAAGAACTTTTAGTCGATAACGTGGAGGTGCCAGTGGTTATTGCCGACCATCTAATGCCGGGCATGAAGGGGGATGAATTCTTAATTGCAGTACATAGGATTTTGCCTAGCGCCAAGAAAATTATGCTTACAGGACAGGCTTCTTCTAAAGCAGTAGGTAACGCAATTAATAAAGCTAGCTTATATCGTTTTTTATCTAAGCCCTGGAATGCTGCCGATCTAAAGTTAACTATTGAGCAAGCTCTCAAGAGTTATCAAGTAGAAAAGGATATACAGGAGCGTATACAACTCCTCAATGAGGCTAACTTATCTCTACAGCTGCTTTCTGAACAAATCCATACTCTGCCCCTAATTCAAAAATTATTAGAATTTACTCTTGAGCGTTTATGCGCCAGTAAAGCTATTTTTTTTCTTTCTGCTGCCGAACATTATCAGGTACCCCGGTATTTTATTCTTTCTCCTAAGCAGAATCTAGAAGTTTACGAAGCCCGAAAACAAAATTTAGAAAATAAGATTCCAGAAAAGATAATACACTTGGCTGTTGACCAAAAGAAAACTTACTATGTTAATAAATTAAGAGCAAATACGGAATGGAAGGAATATGAATATATTCAGAAAAATAAGGTAAAAGCTTTTTGGGTAGGACCTATTTTTAAGGGAGGGCAGGTATATGCTGTTTTATATCTCGAATCTGATGCAATAGAGTTTTTTGTTACTCCTCTTAAAGATTCTTTTTTACAGCTTATACTTCCTCAAATAAGAATTGCGCTGGATAATTGCTCGCTTATTGAAAATTTGGAAGAAAAAATAAGAAAAAGAACGGAACTAATTGAAAATCAAAAAAATGCAAT
The DNA here is from genome assembly GCA_025057395.1 of Bacteroidia bacterium. Classification (GTDB taxonomy): domain Bacteria; phylum Bacteroidota; class Bacteroidia; order J057; family JANWXU01; genus JANWXU01. Next base: position 13,469 of record JANWXU010000057.1, read on the forward strand.
AGAAGATAGCATTCGCTATGCACGCCGTATTCAAGTAGCTTTACTTCCGGGAGAAAAAGTTCTAAAAAAATTCTTTAAAAATGCCTATGTATTTTATAAGCCTCGTAAGATTGTGAGCGGTAACTTTTATTGGTTAGCTAATAATAATGGTAGTTTATATGTAGCCGTTGCCGACTGTACAGGAAAAGGCTTGAGTGGTGCTTTTATGGCTGTTTTTAATTACAGCTTACTCAATGAAATATTTCGTCAAAATCCTAAGGCAAGCCCTTCCCAGATGCTACAACAATTACATACAAAACAATTCGACCAATTCAAAGAAGAACAAGCACAACTTCAAACTTTACGGGGTACAGAAATAATTATTTCTCAATTTGATATTGCTAATCAAAAATTAACTTATGCAGGGGCGGCTCGCAATATCTATCTTTGGAGGCAAGGAACTTTACGAAAATTTTCTACTTCGGACTGTAAATTAGGCTTTAAAGAATTTGATATTTCTCATCTAAAGGACGAGTATTTAATTATTGAACCACAAGATGTTTTTTATTTATTGACATCGGGTATTGAAAATGATTTAGGTATAAATGGTCAAGTTAATTCATCTTCTGTAGCTTTATTTTTACAGCTAGAAAATTGGGAATGTCAGCAGCCAACCAATGAGTTGAAGAAATATTTGCAACACCTGCTTGAAGAAAAGGAAGAAATTCAGAATGAAGATTGGCTATTAATCCGTATTTCGTTGGGGTAAAAAATACTTAGTAGCAGTTTGTAATAAAATGTGATCAGTTAGGCGGAATTAGCAATTTGGGTTAAAATGAAAAAGCTTACAATTTTATGTGTAGATGATGAAATAACAGTTCTACATTCTTTACGAGAGGAACTAGAAAATTATTTTGGGGATAGATATTCGATTGAAATAGCTGAAAATGCTAAAGAAGCATTACAAATAATTAGCGAGGCTCCTCGCTTTGAGCAAGAGATAGCAGTGGTTATTGCAGACCAATTGATGCCGGGCATGAAGGGGGATCAGCTGCTGGCTAAAATTTATACTGAGTCTCCAGCTATAAAAAGTATCCTTTTGACGGGTCAAGCGAGTGTGGAGGATATTGGGAATGCCGTAAATAGGGCAAGGCTTTTTCGTTACATCTCTAAACCTTGGGATCCCTCTGATTTAATTCTTACTGTGGAGGAAGCTTTGAAATTTTATCAGTTGGATGCAGAATTGGATTCTCGTATCCAAATGCTTGCCGAGCTTAATGAAGCTTCTTCTACTCTTTCTGAAGAAATTGAGTTGAATGAATTATTTAAGAAACTACTTATTCGGGCTAAGAAGTATACTGCTACTAATCGATGTATATTATTTGCCCGTTTTTCGCCTGATAATTCTACAGTAGCTTTTGAGGTAAATGATAATCAAGAATTAATTATAACGCACGAAATAAATAAACAAGAATTTCCACTAATATTTGCCCAAAAAGTATTTCAAGAAAAAAAAACGATAGTGTTAAATACACATGTTCCCGGCGAAGATCCCTACTTAGATAGATGGGCTGTAAAATCGGTGTATGCTAATATTATTGAAAAAAAACGATTAGAAGTAGTTTTATACATTGAGCAGCGAAGTAAACCTTGGTATTTTAACCTGATTTATTGTGACTTTTTACAGGTTTTACTTAAGCAGGCTTCTATTTCATTAAATAATGCTTTGCTTTATGCTGATTTGGAGAAGAAAGTTTTAGAAAGAACCTATGAAATAGAAAGGCAAAAGCAAGAAATTACAGACGGTATTAATTATGCTCGTCTCATTCAAGTTTCTTTATTACCTCAGCCCCAAGAACTTTCTAAATTTTTTCCTCACTCTTTTTTGATTTATAAGCCTAAAGATATTGTAAGTGGTGATTTTTATTGGTTTGCTGAGGAGGGAGATTATTTTTTTATTGCTGCCGCCGATTGTACGGGCCATGGTGTACCAGGAGCTTTTATGTCTGTATTAGGTTATTCTCAGTTAAATGAAATTGTTCATCTTGAAAAAAAATTAGAGCCCAATATTATTCTAGATACTCTAGACGAGCGTGTTTTAGAGCATTTGCATAGTGAAGAAAAAGAATCAAAAGTAAGTGATGGAATGGATATAGCCCTTTGCAGGCTACCTAAGACTTTTGCTCATAAACTTCATTTTTCGGGTGCTAACCGTCCTCTAATAATTTTACGAAAAGGCGAAATCTTTCAAATTAGTGCAGACCGAATGCCCATTGGTTATTATAATCCTGTACTGAGCAATACAAATATGACAGTAAAAAATTTTCATTGTCAAGAAGTAACTATTGAAAAAGGAGACCGTATTTATATGTTTTCTGACGGTATTACTGATCAATTTGGAGAGCAGGGGCAGAAAAAATTATCTAAAAAACGTTTCTTACATTTTCTTAGTGAAACAGCTCTAGATAGTATTGAAAACCAAGGTAGAGCTCTTGAAGCTTTTTTAAAAGAATGGCAAGGTAGGGAAGAGCAAACAGACGATATTTTAGTACTTGGCTTTGAAATTTAAACCTGACAAAATTACAGTATTAGTATTTATATTTTTTATTAAGCCCAAACCCTTATTCTACATTCTGCTTGCCTTCAATTGTATATGGCATTACATTTGCGTAATACAAACTAGAAACTAGATTTTAACTTAACTTAATTTTATTATTTTTTTATTATCTCGTCTAACACTTCATACACTCTTAAAACTTTTTAAATTATAAACTATGAAAATTCAGCAAATTGTAAATCGAGTAAGTGTAACAGCTTTCATAAGTGGTGTATTGGGGGGGCTACTTGTAATTGGAGTGTATGCAGCTTTTCTATCCCCTAGCCATCGTTTGCAAACAATTAGTGAAAAACAGCAGGCATTTCCAGCCCGTTTTATCAACTTTAGTGGTGAAGTAGCAAAAGATTTTGTTCAAGCTTCCGCTATAGCAACTCCCGCAGTAGTCCATATTAAATCTTTAAGTGGCAATACTTCTAAGAGCGATCGATATTATAATGATGAGGAAATGTTTTTCCCGTTCCGGGATTTCTTTGGGGATGCTTTTCGGGAACCTATCCCTAGTGCAGCTTCAGGTTCTGGAGTGATTATAAGTAACGACGGATATGTGGTTACTAATAATCACGTAATAGAAAATGCTTCTACAATAGAAGTAATATTAAATGACAATAGAAAGTATGAAGCCAAAATTATTGGAACTGACCCTTCTACAGATCTAGCTTTACTCAAGATAAATGAAACAGGGCTTCCTTTTTTGAAATTTGGAGATTCTGATAAACTTTTGGTAGGAGAATGGGTGTTAGCAGTAGGAAATCCTTTCAATCTCACTTCGACAGTGACAGCTGGTATTGTTAGTGCTAAAGCTAGAAATATTAATATACTATCGGATAACTTTAAAGTAGAATCCTTTATTCAAACAGATGCTGCAGTGAATCCGGGTAATAGTGGAGGGGCACTAATCAACACAGCGGGTGAACTTGTAGGCATAAATACAGCTATTGCTACAAGAACCGGAACTTATAATGGCTATTCTTTTGCTGTGCCTTCGAATTTAGTACGTAAAGTGGTGGATGATTTGTTGAAATATGGAGTAGTACAGAGAGGTTTTTTGGGAATTATGATTCGTGACGTGGATGCTAAATTAGCAGAAGAAAAAAGTTTGGGTATCACCTGGGGAGTGTATGTAGATAAAGTAAATGAAAAAAGCGCGGCTCAAGAAGCAGGAATTAAGCCGGGTGACGTAATAATAAAAATTGATGGTGTTACGGTAAAAACCTCTTCTGAATTGCAAGAGCAAGTAAGTAGGCATCGGCCTGGAGACCAAGTGAAAGTTACTTTGCTACGGGAGGGAACGGAGCGCACTCTTATTGCTACACTAAAAAATAAGTCGGGCTCTACTTCTATCAGCTTAGATGATGGTAGTAACTTAATACCATCGATTGGTGTGGCGCTTGAAAGAATTTCTGAGGACGATAAGAAGGAGTTAAGGATTAAGCACGGTGTAAGAGTTACGGAGGTAAGTGCAGGTAAGTTTCGTGCAGCCGGTATACGTAAGGGTTTTATTATAACTCATATTGATAAAACTCCTGTTTACGAGCCCAAAGACGTAGTAAAGCTGCTTGAAAATAAGGAGGGCGCTACATTAATTGAGGGTATTGCACCCAACGGAAGAAAAGAGGCTTACGCAATCATGTTTTAGTAACTTTTTAGGTTTATTGGTAGAAATTTGTAGAAATTTAAATAAAGAGACTCTCAAGGGAGTCTCTTCATTTTTTGAGATAAATTTTTTATAAATGTTAAATTATTGTATTTCTCTTTTTTATGTAAATTTTTTTTAGATTATTTAACTAATTATTATCTATTTAAGGAAAACTTGTATTTATTCTTAGTTTTAGATATCTTGCCATAAACGACATGTTGTTATGCACGGTACTAGCAAGGTCAAGATATTATTTGTAGATACTGAGGAGTATAATTTAGAAATGTATAAAATTTTTTTTAGAGAGTACTACAAGGTATTTACAGCTAGTACCCCCGTGGAAGCTCTAGATATTATTCACAAAGATTCGATAGACGTTTTAGTAGCAGAATATTTCTTTCCCCCAGCGTCTGTTTTCTATTTATTAGAAAAAGCTAAGCAAACGTATTCTGCAGCTATTTGTGTTTTACTTACTACAAGTACAAACTCCTATTCACATCTAATTAGCAATAATCTGGTAGACTGCATTTTTTTTAAGCCTATTTTGCCCCAGGATTTACATCATCAAATGGAATTACTTTTATGTTCCAGGAGGAAGTATAGCCAATTAAATGACCTTCAAATTCTAAAGGAAAAACTAAAAATAATTACTGCCTCCCTCTATTGGCAATCTTATATTTCCCCTATTAGACAAAAGATTTTTTCCCCTGAAACTCTTTTTTTAGTTGACTTTTCTTACCAATTGATAGAGCTTCGTCACAGCTATTATTCAGAGTCTATTTATATAGGTTTTCCTGTTTCTCTTTCTCTCGAAGAAATTGGTTGGGATTCTAGGATTATAGCAGAAATTAAAAGAAGTGTAGAACACCTTCGTGATGCTGCAATTAAGCAGTCCATAGCTTCTACCTTCTATTTATCTATGGGGGAGGAAAATTACTGTTCCTTTGAATTGAAAGGAATAAAAATAAATGATACCCAAGTAATGATCCTTTTAACAGACAAAACACTTGTTTTTCGATATAGAGAAGAGAAAAGAAAACTACATAAAAGAGTACTAGCTGCGCTTATCGAAGGGCAAGATAGAGAAGCTGAACAAATTGCTAAAGAATTACACGAAAATGTAGCTCAAACTATTATTGGAGTTAAATTTTTATGTGAGGGGTTGAAAGCAAAATTTGATTCTTCTTTTACCCCTTTTCCTGAAATTCAATATGTTATTCATACTCTTGATGAAACTGTGCGCAATTTAAAGCTACTAATTCATAGCATTCACTTCAAGGCAGTAGAAGATTTTGGATTTGTACCTACTCTTAAGGCTTACTTAAAAACTATTCAAGAAAATTGCCACTTTACTATTCAATTGAATGTATCACAAAATTTTCCTCAGATATCTAAAAACAAAGCTACTAGTTTATTAAAAATAATTCAAGAAATAGTTTCCAATGTAATTAAGCATTCTAAGGCTGATAATTTTTTATTGCGAATTTCAGTAGGGGATAATTTTATAGAACTTTGGGCACAAGATAACGGAATAGGGTTTTCTTTGCCACTTAACAAAAGCGAATGGGGATCAGGAATAAAAAAAATTATTGCTCGAGTACAATTTCTTAGCGGGAAAATAAAACTTAAAACTAAGCCAGGCTCAGGTACGAGCTATTTCATAAGCATTCCAGTTTACTAATTTTTGAGAGAAGAATCACACTTAAGTTTTGGTTAATTGCTTAAAAATTTTGTAAATTTTAATAGTTTTTGGAGTAAATATTTTTTTACGTATGACACTTATAGCCTCTATTTCGGGCATTCGAGGAACAGTAGGAGGTATTCCGGGAAGTAATCTAACGCCATTTGAGGTAGTGCAATATACAGCTGCTTATGGTTATTGGCTAAAAGTTAATTATCCGAGGATAGATAGGGTAATAGTAGGGAGGGATAGCCGTGTTTCGGGGCCAATCATTGGTATGCTAGTAGAGGCGACTTTGCAAGCAATGGGGCTAGACGTAGTAGACGTGGGCATAAATGCTACTCCAACAGTAGAAGTGATTGTATCAGCTACTCCTTATAGCGGCGGTATTATTATTTCTGCTTCTCATAACTCTGAGGAATGGAATGCTCTCAAGTTCCTTAATATCCGGGGAGAATGCCTTAGTAAGCAAGAGGCAGATGAATTGTTTGCATTACGTGCTACAAGTCAATTTGAGTTTTCTACTTTCGAAAGAATAGGTAAGCACCTATTTCAATGGAATCAAGTTAGTGCGGGCTACCATGTACAACAAATAGTTGCTTTACCAGTTATTGATAAGCAAGCTATTCAGGGCGCGGGTTTAAAGATTTGTGTAGATTGTGTTAATGGGGCAGGGGGGGTAATTCTACCACTGCTTTTTAAAGAGCTGGGCATAGCAGACTATGAGCTTATGAATGCCGAACCCTGCGGAAATTTTGCCCATAACCCTGAGCCTTTAGCTGAAAATTTGATTGATTTATGTAATGCTGTGTCCAAAGGCGGTTACGATGTAGGTTTTGCCTTAGACCCAGATGCGGACCGTTTAGCTATTGTTGCTGAGGATGGAAGCTATTTTGGCGAAGAATATACAATAGTAGCTATAGCTGACTATTTATTCGATTGTGGAATTTCACCCATTGCTGTTTCTAACTTGTCTTCAAGTAGAGCTCTAGCAAAGATAGTTGAATTGAGGGGGGGCAAATATTTCAGTGCAGCAGTAGGAGAGGCAAATGTAATTCAAAAAATGAAAGAGGTAGGTGCTACAATTGGAGGGGAAGGGAATGGAGGAGTGATATATCCGCCTCTGCATTATGGAAGAGATGGTATTTTAGCAATTGCCCTTTTTCTTTCAGGGCTTGCTAGAAAGGGGATAAAACCTTCCGTTTGGCGAAAATCTTTACCTACTTTTGAAATGTATAAAACCAAAGTTCCTATTCCTGAAACGGTGGGGCCTGATGTTATTCAAGAATGGTGGCAAAAGACTATTCAAAGGTATAAAGATAGAGCTCAAATTAATACCGAAGATGGTTTAAAGCTGGATTTTGCTGACTCGTGGGTACATCTTAGGCTTTCCAATACTGAACCTATCTTGCGTATATATGCCGAGGCAACTACAAGGCAAGAAGCAGAAGCTTTAGCTCAAGAATTTGTAGGTCACATTCAATCATTTTTAGGTCCCTTAAAAATTGCTTAATATGCAAGTATATTTTGATAATGCGGCCTCTACGCCTCTTTGTCCTCAAGCTCTAGAAGTTATGCTTCCTTTTTTAGGGGAGCAATATGGAAATCCATCTTCTATTCATGGTTTTGGAAGGAAATTAAGAGTAGCTATTGAACAGGCGCGTAAAACTATTGCTGACATCATGGGTTGTGCTCCCTCTGAAATTACGTTCACTTCTGGCGGTACAGAGGCAGATAACTTGGCGCTTTGTTCTTTAGTATATGCTGAGCCAAAAGTGTCTCATTTTATTAGCTCTCCTATAGAGCATCATGCGGTTTTACATACGCTGCAGGTCTTGGAAAAAAGAAATGGTGTAAAAGTTACGTGGTTAGAGGTTTCTTCAACAGGTGAGTGGAGTATAGAGCAGTTAGAAGAAGTTTTGAAGCAACATAGGCAGAAAAATCTTGCGTATACTGCAGCGGTTAGCCTTATGCACGCAAATAACGAAATTGGTACAGTGATAGATTTGGTAAGGGTAGGTCAACTTTGTAGTCAGTATGAGTGTTACTTTCATTCTGATACAGTACAAACTGTGGGGCACTATCCATTTTCTTTGAGCCAAACTCCCGTGGATTTCATTGTTGCTTCGGCACATAAATTCTATGGTCCTAAAGGAGCTGGTTTTTTATATCATAAAAATCCTAAAAAAGTGCAGCCTATTATTTGTGGCGGTAGTCAGGAGCGTAATTTACGGGCAGGAACAGAAAATGTAGCGGGTATTGTAGGAATGGCGAAAGCTTTGGAGGTGACAGTAGCTGAGCAGGAACAAACAAAAGCTCATTTGCAAAAGTTAAAAAACTATTTTATTCAAAAGCTAAAGATTCTTTTTCCCGGAATACTTTTTAACGGTAAGCCAGAATCGGAAGATAGCCTAGCAAGTATTCTTAATGTGGCTTTTCCAATTAATGACCCTGAATCCATGCTTACTTTTACCTTAGATATTGAAAAAATAGCTTGTTCTGGAGGCTCTGCTTGTACCTCTGGAGCTATAAATAACTCTCATGTGCTAAAAGCTATAGGCTGCACACCCGAAAGAATGGCAAATTCGATACGCTTTTCTTTTGGTAAGCAAAATACTTTGGAAGAAGTGGATTATGTACTCAGCGTTTTGGCAAAGGTAGTTACTCCTATGGTAGCCTAAACCCTATATTAAACCTATATTAAATAAAAAGGCAAACTTTTAAAAGTTTGCCCTTATGCCTCAACTAATATAGAGGCTATCTTTTTCAGGGTAGTGTTTCAAAGAAGTAAACGGGGCTAGGCGCAGAAATTATCTCGTCACAAAGGCTTTCTAATATAATTTGATAACGAGTACCTCTTTGTAATGAAGTGATCCGGATAGGAGACCTATCGAGTTGTACTATTACTCTTTGCTGGGGATTTCTTAGACAATCGACGCCCGCTATACAGTACCGCGCTCTTATAATTTGCTTTTGCCCACAGGGCTTACGTTTGAAGCTAACAAGAACAAAATCCGTACCTATATCTTCAATGGTGAAATTGGATGGTGGTTCACAGCACTGTGAGGCAGGAAGTTGGCCTACAGTAACTGTAACGCTAAGCATGCAATTTGCCGCGTCTCGTACTTGTATAGAATAGGTGCCTGGAGCTAGATTTTCTATCTTTCCATTTCTTTCGGTAGTAATTTTCACTTGTCCTCCAAAAGAAAATTCAAAAGGAGGGATTCCGCCTGAAATTCGCCACTCGATAGCGCCATCATTTTGAGTGTATGCATTTTGTACTGAAGGGATGAGTTGCATTCCTGAAGGGGCTATAATTTCGAATGTTTTTTCCGTAACACAGCCATTTCCATCTGTTAGAGTAAGTGTATAATTGCCCGGGGGCAGGTTAAAGATATCTCGTGTAGTAGCCCCATTACTCCAGCGAAATTGATAGGGAGGCAAACCGCCGCTTGCTTGTATATACATAGAACCTTGGTTATTACCAGGGCATCCAGGACCCTGAATAGTAGCATTTACTTTTACGCAATTTCTATATATTACTCGATGGTTTATTTGGGTAATACTTCCACAAGCATCCTTTACAGCAAAAACGTGATTACCTGGGCTAACATTAAAAAATATGCTATCGGTGTACCATACATTATTCCAGCCATATTGATACGGTGGCTTGCCCCCTTGAGCACGTAATACTATATTATCTCCCTTTTCGTTGAGGGCATGGATTGAAAAATTAGGAGCAAGGGGCTCTTCTATTTTAAATGTAAGGGTTTGGCTAGGGCATCCTCGAATGTTGATAGTGACAGAATAAGTACCTGGACTTAAGGCTCGAATAACGGGAGTTCTTGCCCCAGTGGACCACTGATAAGTAAATGAATTTACAATATCGGGGTGCGTTTGAATTTCAATTTGAGCGTCATTAGCACCCTTACAGGAAATAGGCTTTACAGAAGAGCGAAAGGAATTACAAATATCACTCGGTATTTGTATAGTGGTGGTAGCTATGCAACCGAATAAGTCTGATATCCAAAATCGATTTTCTCCCCCGGGAAGGGAATACCAAATAGGTTTACAAGGCTCAAAATTGGGCGGAATATTTTGTTCTGCAGGAAAAGCATGGGCAGAATTATAGGGTAAGGGACAATTGTCAAAAATATTAGGCTGACCACCTGCTCCAATAAGCCTTACCGGACTAGAAGGAATAGGAATTGGGTCTACAAACTCTGCTCGTAAAGTAATAGGTTCTGGCTCAGTTAAAGTCCAACTTTTCTTAATTTGGCAACCTACTGAATCTGTAATAGTAAGCTCGTAACGCCCTCCTTTCAAATTTTTTATACTAGGAGTAGTGTCTCCTGTGGACCATAAAAAGCGAAAGGGAGGTCTACCGTGGTTAATTTTAGTAATTTGTATACTTCCGCACAAGTTGGGGGTAGGGCAGTTAGCACAAAGAGGAGGAAATTCAAATCCTTCGATCTTAGGGCGTTCTCTGACAGTTTTTTGATCACGTGCTTCACAGCCCGTGGCATCTATTAGTTCATATTGAAGATTACCCGCTCCTAAGTCGGTGCGGCTATTGCCTAAAATTTCATCGGGTTTATCTTTCCAAAT
>JANWXU010000058.1 GCA_025057395.1 Bacteroidia bacterium
GGGAGAATAAAAAATCATTAAAAGAATCAAAACAGATAAAATCAAAACAGTTAAACCGACTACATAAATAGGAGTTCTAGATATACCAGAAGGAGAAATAGCCTGAGAAGAAAGTGATTCAGAAGAAGTAGATTTCCCGTTACTAGAACCACGGGTCTCATTCGATGATAAACTAGAAACAGAAATAGAAACAGGACTTAACCCAAAAGTAGCTAGATGAATTTCTGAAGCTATAGGCTCAAAAATTAATTCTTGTTTGGATGTATACTTAAGCTTACCAATATCAGGAAATGTAATTTCTTTTTGCTTTTCAAGGTATTCAATCAAAGACTTTCCAATTTTATCAGCGGCTGCCTGCGCCTTATGCGGAGGTATATTTAGCGACTGCTCCAATAATTGCACAAAAGCATTGACTTGCTGATACTGATTAGGAATAAACTCGATATACTCACTAGGAGGATATATTATTTGATGGGCTTCATCTAGGTGAGCAGGTAAATTTTTCCGCACAAAAGTTCCTACCCCCGGTATAGAAAATACCTTTAGGCCACGAAAGGCTAGCAGTAAGTAAGACTCGTACGGAAAAGTACCTGACATACTCAAAAGCTAAAGGTGACTCCTGCTTTTAAATCAAAAGGACGCTCCCTATAAAAATGCCATCGATAATAAGCACTATTAAACAAATTATTTACAAGAACAAATATAGAAAAACGCTTTAATAGTTGATAATCAACTTCTAAATTCAGGTCAACAAAAGCATTTTGTTCAATAAAGTTGCCATTTTTATCAAAGCTCATGATTCTAGGTCCAATAATATTTAGTCCGGCATAGCTAAAAAGTTGAGGAATTAATTGAAAACGACAAAAAGTCTCTATCATAAATCCTGGAACTTGAAAATTTTTAGGCAACGTATTTAAAGCGAAACTTCGAATTTCTGCCTTTATTCCACTTTGAACTTTATCTTTGTGGCTATAATTAAATTGTAAAATAAATCCTGTTTCTTTGAAATTTTTATCATAATATACTTGAAACTCTCCTCTTTTAACCCGCTGTTTAAGATAAATAGTATCCTCACTAGAAAAGAAAATGGGCATATTCTCAATTTTTCGAAAATAAACTTCTGCTCCATAAGAAAGCCCCTTTACTCCCCCACTTACTCCCCCCTGAATACGAAACTGTTCCTTAGTAGGCAAAACGCGAGCAAAACGACTAAGGTAGGGATTAATCGCAGAAAATTGAAAACGCTGGTTGTATATAGTTTGCCCTGTAAAACTAGCTTGCAAAGTAAGATATTTTTCCAAAGCTTCGAATTGTACTTGGACAATAGGATAAAAGCCTGTTTGAGATACTGTATCGGACTTAGCATAGTTAAAGCGCAAGCCTGCTTGCCCTTTAATTTTCTGATTTCGATATTCAAGAGTAGGAGTAATATCCGTAAACAAGCCCGACTCACTAATAGGATTACGATACTCCTGATAACGCTTAAAGTTAGACACTGTTAGTTGGGAGCCCAAAAGAATATTGAGATTATCTGTTAATTGAAATCCTAATTGAGGCAATATAGAACCATGAAATTCATTTAGTGGAAATCTTTCACCATAGTGTGCCAAACGTAATCCAAAATCATAAAAAAACGTTTGCTTTTTCTCATTACTTCTGATTCCTAAATCTACTTGAAGACGTGTAAAATAACGTCGAATACTATCTTGCCAATTTTTAGGACGTAATTCTTTTAGTAATAAAGAATCGCCAAAAGTATTAAACCAGTAGTATTGAAATTGAGCTTTAGCATAAATTGTAAAGTCATCTAGAGCATAACTGCCTCGTAATCCAGTCTTATGGTCTACAAAGTTCGCTTGCTCTGCATGCCCTACAGCAGAGGCTAATAAGTAAATATCAGCACCATAGTCCCAATTTTTATCTCTTCCTTTGGCTAGGTATATCCTTAGTAAAGGAGTTAAAAATAAACCGAATCCTGCTTTGATGTAGTTATTCTGAATGGGTTGCCACTGAAAAGGGGGTAAAGTACGACTTTCTAACTTAAGCGGAGCTAAAGGGGGCTTAAAAACAAGTTCTACAGGCTGATACTTTAAGGGCTGTGGATTAAAACTTATATCTAGGGTAGGAGTAGCTGTAGTAGGCTTTTCCACATTAATCGAAAGCGCCTCTATCCTATCATTTTCTAAAGTGGCAGAATCTTGAACGCCTAATACCTTGTTATTTTGGGCAAAAATCCAGAAATAATATGTACAAAGCAATATAAAAATTAAAGGAATTTTCATCGTCAATAATTTATTTAAGCAATTATGGCTTTTCTTCTTTATGTATCCATGCAGAATCCTCAATAGTACCATTAGAAAGGAGTTCCTTTCGTTTTTGTTCTACTTCTGCCTTATTAGAGCTTTGAAAAATACTTATCCGATACTGCTCGGGCAATCGTCCTAATAATAAACTTACTCTAAAGCCTTTCTTTTTCCATTCTTCCTCCATTTCTCTTGCCTTAGGTAAACCAGTAGTAGTACCTACAATTAGATGGTAACTAATTCTAGCGCTACTAGCTTCATTTCGTTTTGCTTCCGACTTAGAAGATTCAGCTGGTGCTGCTATAACTGGCTGTGTAGAAGAAATATTTTTTTCTTTAGGAGTAGAAGGTGGGGCAGTAGAAATTTCCTTAGGTTTAGGAGTAATTTCTGCTCGAGAAGATATATTTTTAATGTCATTATTTACTTTAGAATTTTCCACTTGAGAATTATTTTGAACAGTAGACTCGGTACCTAAATTTTCATTTCGTTCTAATTCTTCTAAATATTCTTTAGCTTCTTGAATTACACTAGGGTCGTCAGCATTTCGAATAACACTTTTAAGCGTTTCCATTGCCTGAAAACGCTCTCCTAATGCCACATAATAGCGCGCTAAAACAATAAATGCTCTGGCACGCCATGCCGTATATGGCTGATATTTTTCTTTCATGGAGAGCACAGCTTTCTTACAAGCATCGTATTCTTTTTTATCTAAATATATACGCGCTATCATGTATTGACTTTCAGCACCAAATACATTTTGAGATTCAGCTTCTACACGCTGAAAAATTCGCAAAGCGCTGTCTCTTAAACCTTGATAATACAATGCATTACCTAGCATTACTGAAATTCTTGTTCGAGAGTATTGTGTAAGCTTAGGGTTAGCAAGCAGCTCTTGAAATAATTGACTAGCTTGACGATAATTCTTCTGCTCCATGTAAGCCTGGCTTAAACCTAAAAGAAGAGGCTGCCTTTCAATAGGATTCTCGATTCTTTCTAAAGCCTTTTCATATAAACTAATTGCTTCTTCAAACCTTTTTAATTTTAGTTGAAGTTGTGCAGCATTAATAATAGCCTTATTTTTTATCTCTATAGGAGCCAGGGCTGAATACACAGCCTCAAAGTCGGCTAAAGCTTTTTGATTTTGCCCTAGCTCAGCATAACATTCTCCCCTGAAAAGAAAAGCTTCAAAATAATACTTACCCTGTGGATAATTTTGAATATATAAAGAAAGTTGTTCAATTGCTTCAGGGTAATTTTTATCTAGTAAGTAGCTATCTCTACCTGCATTATAAGCTAAGTTTTCAACTTCAATATTAGTATCAGGATACTTAAGCTTAAAATCTTGTAATACACTACTAAATTCCTTAGGGGGCATAATAGTAGAAAGGTCCTCTAATACGCCTTGTGATAATTTTTGATTATAATTGCCATGCTCAAAAAGCAGCTTCTTAAAATACTTGATTGCCATATCGGTATTTTCGGAACTTAAGGCCGCATATCCTAAATTTTTGAGTGCTAATGGTCTAAGGTCTGAATTAGGATGTTCTTCTAAAAGCTGCTTAGCATAAGCTGTGGCATTAGGGTAGTCGATAATCCACTTCATATAAATAGAAGAAAGCTCCAAAAGAGCATCGTCGCGATAATTTGAATTACGGTGAGCAACCACAATTTTTTTCAATGTCTTAATGGCTGCGTCTGTTTGTCCTAGTCGCAATTGACAAAGCCCTAGGGAATATTCTGCATAGTCGGTTTGTGTATGGTTAAAGTCGATTACCCTCTGATAAAAAGGAATAGCCTTTTGATACTCCTTAATGACAAAAAAACAGTCCCCTCCCCTTAAATTGGCTACTACATATAAATCAGGCTTATTTTTTAAAGCACTTAGGTTCGTAGCCTCGCGAAACTTGTAAGCAGCTTCTTGCCAATTTTTTTGAAGCATAAGACACCATGCCCAGCCCACCAAAGCCTCGGAATAATAGTCGCTACCGGTCGCTCCTTGCATTTTAATCATTTCTTGATAAGCAGCTTCAGCTTCCTCGTAAAGCCCTTTATAAAACTTTATCTCTGCTATCCAAAACCGAGCATCTATCGTTAGACCAGGCTCAACAGCTACTCGTACACATTTTTGCAAATAAAAAAGAGCACTATCTAACTTAGATTTTTCAATAAGCTGTATAGCATAATAATAGCATGCTTTTTGATAAGCAGTCTTAGTTCTTTTTTGTGTAACGCCACTGGCTTCGAAAAAACGAATAGCATTTCGAAATTGAGCCGCATAATAATAAGCTTCTCCTAGCAAACTATTTACCTCGTCTATGTTGTAAGCATTAGGATACTTTTTAATATATTGCTCAAAAGCAGAACGAGCCTCATCGAAATATTTATTTTCAAAAGCAATTTTAGCATATAGGAACAATGATTCTCTTCGAAAATCATTGTCAAAAGGTAATTCATGGGCGTACTGAAAAGCAAGTCTAGCCTCGTCTGGTTTTTGAATTTGCAAATATGACTGCCCCAAATAATAGGCAGCAGCTTGAGCAATTGAATCTTTAGTATGGACTATCTTTTTAAAATGAAAGATAGCTGGTGGAAATTGCTTGAGTTTGTAGCAAGCAAACCCCATGCGATAACGAATAGCCGGCTCGATAGTAGCACTTTGGTTAGCATATTCTTCCCAAAATAGCATTGCTTTTTCGTACATTCCTATCTCAAAAAGAGCAGCTCCTATAGAGCGATAGATAGCAAACTTCTGGTCAAAGTCCTCCTTTGCATTCAACAAGTTTTCGCCGTAGGTGGCTAATTTTTCATATTGTTTGGTTTCTAGCAAACAGGCGGCAATGTACACAGGCACCTTTTTTTCAAATTCTGGAACCTTTTCTATACTTTGAAAAGCATTAAGGGCCTCATAGTAGTTTTTTTTACGAAACTGAATTACTCCATAGTAATAATTTGCTTCGTCGTGGTATGGACCTAGCTTTTGGCGCAAAGGATTCAATTTTTCTAAAGCCTCTTCCTCCCTATCTTGACTAAAGTAGCAATAGCCAAGCATGAATTGTGTTTCACTATATTCTTCTTCCGAGAGTTCTTTTTCTGTTAACTCCTTTAGGCAAGAAGATGCATTTTTATATCTTTTTTGCGTAAAAAATAATTTTCCTAGATAAAATTTAGCAAGGAATACTTTTGGATGAGAGGGGAATTCAGTAATAAAGCTCTGGAGCAAGTTTTGGGCATTAGCTCTAGTCAGCTGAAATGAGCTAACCGCTATATAAAAGTAAGCCTCAGGAATATATATCTTGGATTCTGGAAAGTGCGGAAATAGGCTACTTTCTATCAGGTAGCGATTAAATTTTTCTATAGCTGCGCTATACTTTTGCTTATTAAAAAGCTCTAGTCCCTCCTGATATATACTCAGCGGAGAATAAAAATAGGGTAGGTGCTGCGCAAAAGCATAAGAACTAACCTCTAATAATAAACTTATTAATAAAAAATAATAGCGGCGCCAACTTGCCCCCATATATAACACGTTTTTTATAGGACAAATTTGCGCAAATATTTGAATACTAATTCTACAACATTTTCACATCCAAAGTTATTAACAAGTGAATAGAATTAAAATATTTAGCTTATTACATATTGGATTGCATTCTTCGGAGAATTTCATTGAGCAACCCTCTTGCCCTAAAAAGTCCGGCCTTAATAGTACCTAAAGGCCTATCCAGCCTAGCCCTAATCTCTTCGTAACTCAACTCCTCAAAATAGCGTAATTCAATCAACTGTTGGTATGTAGGAGGCAGTTGCAAAATTGCTTGCTTCAAGATCTCCTTTCTTTCATTTTTAAATACTTGTTCAAGGGGTAAAGGAGTATTATCCTTGATACTCAAAGCTCCTCCTCCCACAAATTCTTCTTTTTCAGGACTAGGATTATCTATAGAATAGAGCTTATGTTTTTTCTTCCTTAAGAAATCAATAGTTGTATTGGCAGCAATCTTAAACAACCAAGTAGAAAAAGTGGACTTCCGGTCGTCGAATTTATCTAAAGAATTAAAGGCCTTCATAAAAGACTCCTGAGTTAAATCTTCCACATCTTCATATTCTACCGAGTGAGTCATTTTAAGAATAAAATAGTATACTGACTTTTCATATACAGCAAAAAGCGCCCTAAAAGCTTCAGCGTTTCGCTTTTTAGCCATTTCTAATAATGCCTTAAGCGCCCTGTAATTCCTTTTTTGAGCCAACTCTACTAGCGCCTTAAAGGCTTTGCGATTACCTTTCCGCGCCAATCTTTCTAATACATTAAAAGCCTCGTGCTTTTCTTTTCTAGTTAGCTCTATTAGTGCCTTAAAGGCTTTACGCTCCCCCTTAGAAGCTAATTCTTCTAGTGCATCAAAAGCTTTAGCAACACCTTCGTGAGCTAATTCTACCAGTACTCTAAAAGCCATAGAGTCTTGTCTATGGACTAACTCCATCAACATATCAAAAGCTCTAAAAATACCCCTTTGTACTAACTTTAAAAGTAAAGTGGAAGCCCTATTATCTCTTTTCTTTACCAATTTTATCAGTACTCTAAGAACCTTAGGAGCCCTTTTTTGGGCTAGTCCTACTAATACATCAAAGGTTTTACTATCTCCTGCCTTAGCTAATTCCACTAATTCACTAAAGTTCTCAGGAGCTTCCTTTTTTGCTAATTCTACTAATATACCCAAAGCTTCCTTATCTCCGCTCCTAGCTAATTCTACTAAAATATCAAAAGCCTCTAGGTCTTGTATATAGTTATTAGTCATTTAGTGGCTTAATTAAATTTTTATCTTTTTGTAAACTTATTAAATGAGCTAAAAAACTTACTTCAGCTATAAAGGGTGGCAGGGCAACTATCTACCTGCCTAATTAAAAGATTTTTTTAAGTAAAACATTTAATAGCTTTGAAAATTCTCTAATATAAATTAGTTTGTAAATAACTTATAAAAACTTAACTAAGCGGCTTACTCAAGACATTTTTCAGAATAGCAGTAAACTTTTTCATTGCGGGACAAAAGTGAAGGAGAAGAGTGATTATTTTTTAAACTGTTATTTGAATACCTTTTATCCTTCTCCCTTTCGTTCAAGTCTTTCAATACCTTAATAAGAGCTAAAGAGATAGGAAGCAATGAAGTGCAATATACTTAACTTCTACTCCCCCTATTGTCTAGGGCTTTTTTCATAATCTTTCTTTCAATCATTTCTACAAAAAGCAACCTTTTGAAAAGCACGTTCAGTATTTGGGGTAATGTACAAAAAATATATCAATAAAGCAACCACAAAAACGATAAATTCTAACAGTTAATCGAAAAGGTAGTCAAAAAGCTAACAAAATATATTAAAAGAATTAAAAGAATAGTCCCACTTATAATATTTATAAGGCTATTAGTAAAAAATAATAAAGCTTAAGGTAAATACCTTAAGCTTTGCTTAAAAATAAAAGTAGTTCTTTTAGTGAACCGCTATTTTGATTACCTGCTGATAGGATTGACTTTGAACTTTCAATAAATAAACTCCTTTTTGGTGTAAAGCAAAGGTTTGAAGCGGCTCATCAGCCACCTGAGAAAATAGAACTTTTCCACTAAGATCAGTTACAGTTATATGAGCTGGTAAAGCTGCAGAGTTAAAGGTTTCTAAAGAAAATATTCCGGAGGTAGGATTAGGATATACTCTCCACGCATCTTGGGAACCAATTTCTCGACTATCAAATTTATTTTTATTGCCTCCCCCAATTGTAAAGACTTGTAATTGGGAGGGTGAGGAAAAAACTCCCGATATTGGCGAGCATAAAGCACAATTACTCACTAGCTCATAAAAATAGGTACCACTACTTAGGTTGTCAACTACAAAAGATTGCCGTCCTTTAGGAATAAGAAAGGTACGCCATTGACTTCTAGAGTTCAAAGAACTACCTAGCGATAATACAACACATTGAGTGTTTTGATTTTCTTGCCAAAAGAAGGTTACCCTATTGTTACTATTATTTACCACATGTCGAACAGCCCCAGGAGAAACGCACAACTCCGATGTGGCAGAAGATGAAACAGAAAGCGTCAAATGTTCCTCCCTTCTACAACCCAGTTCATCTTCAACACTTAAAATATAGTCTCCAATACCTAAGCCTTCAAACTCAACAGGCCCTGTAGCGACGAGGCGCCGATGGCTATTAAGAACATAGGTGTAAGGAGCTTTTCCACCAGAAGCTGTTACTCGGATTTTTCCATCAGTAGCGCCTATAGCAGTTGCAGCAACTGCTTGAATATCTAAAGATAGGTTATTTTGTAAAACTAAATTCACCGCTTGAGAAGTAGAAGTAGAACACCCCGGAGCTTGTATTTCTACTTTATAGGTACCAGGTAACTGAGTTATGAGGATATTTTCGCTCGTTTGTATAAAAAAAGCATTGTTCCTAAACCAGCGGTAAATATACTCCGCACCCCTATTAGTAACCAGCTGTACTCTTTGATTCTCACACATTGCAATATTACCCTGTGGTAGTAAAAATGCTTCAGGACAACGAATTCTACTTTCCAAAATAAAGCGTCTAGTTACTTGACACCCATTACCATCCAAAACAGTAAGAGTATAATTACCTGCACTCAAACGATTAAATTCATAAGAAGCTTCCTGATCTTGCAAAAATAAGTTGTTTAAAGTATAAGTGTAGGGAGGTTTTCCTCTAAAGACATTTATAGAAATTTTGCCATCATTGGCGTTAGCAAGAGTAGGATGAAAAATAGAAAACCCCAAATCAGGCAAGGGATAAACAGTAATTGAAAAAGGCTCAGAAACTGCTAATAAGCACCCCGGAGATTCTATTTGGGCAGTATAGTTGCCAGATTTCGAAACCTGAAGAAAAGCCTGCGTTTCACCCGGGAGAAGCTCTCCGTCTTTAAACCAACGATAACTAAAATTATTCCCCAAAGTAGTTTGCAGAGTAGTAGTCTGTCCTTCGCAAAAGCTAGAAGGGCCAATAGCAGAAATTTTTGCTGTAGGACAAGGGCTAATAGCTTTAAGCAACAAACCAGGACAATTTTCTAAAGCAATAGTTTGCCTAGAAAGAGTAATAGCCGTAGCTTGACCAATTGTGAAAACCAAGTCTTGACTAATAGGTAAAAAACTTTTTACCTGAAATCGCAAAATGTATACTGTGCCCATTGCACCTACAGAGGGTGTAGAGCCCAGTAATTCAATATTAACTGTACCCTTGCGCTCATCAAAGCTAATTTGTTGATTAGTGGCAGGAATAAAATTTGTTTTTGAAGCATCTAAAAAATTAACCCAATTACTAGGATAAGTAATCTGAAAAGAAGCTCCAACTAAAGACTGATTAATATCCCGAGCATTTACTTTTAGTTCAATAATGTCATTAGGTTTAAATTCCTCAATATCTGCTTCTAAACAAAAGCGGCTAGCGCTAGGACCAATATCCTTAGGTACCTGAAAAGTGATAATATTAGAAAAAGCAGAAGTATCAATAGGGGAGCAGATAGTACGTACCCTAAAGTCATAAGCAACATTAGGCAAGAGTTCGTCGCGCAATAATAAACGTGGTCCATTCGTAATAACTCGAATCCATGGATTATTATCATTTTGAGGACGAGAAGATTTTCTAAGTTGCGCCTCAAAACGAGAGGTACCTACTTGTATTCTATTATCTAATATCTGAGGTCCATCTAACTCCCAGGTAACAGAGATAAATTTACCAGCATTATTGGTTTCTACACTAGCATTTAAATTGATAGGAACAGGACATCGGCGAGAAGCTCCATCAGGAGCAGTAGTAAACTTTAGCTCATTACTCCAATCGGAAGTACTTCTATTATAGCAATGAAGCCGAATACGTAAAGCATAAGGCTGGTCAGGAATTAAAGAACTAAGGCGAATATTAGGCTCAGAAATAAAGGGTAATTTTTGCCAATTTTGAAAATTATCTAAGCGGCGGTATTCTACTTCATAACTTTCAGCACTAGGGTTAGGTTGCCAAAAAAATTCAGCTTGCGTTTTCCCGATGCTAGAAAGGCTAATGTTGGGGCGGAATGCAGGGAGCGTTTGCAGGGGAGTAGCTAATCTGCCACCCCTGCCCTACCGAAATCCCATCGGTAACAAATTCAACAAAAGCTTTACCCCCTTCAACATTAAGAGTCGTGGGCGTAGCGCCCCTAAGATACTCCGCCACCAAAATTCCTGTAGCGTCACTCCCACGGTAAATGCGTAAAGCATCTCCAAACCCTAAATCAAGATTGGTAACAGAGATACTTATGGAAACTGCCCCTAAAGGCGCAATCACCCAACTGCAATATAGGTTATTCATATAGTTTTCATTCCCACTTCCGTCTTCAAAAAAACCAGTAGCCGCACTTAAAGTCCTGTTTTGTGGACAGCCACTAGTTTGGGCATTTACCCTAAAAATGAGGATGATAAGAAGCAAGATAAGAAAAAAAAGAGAGCAACTTTCTTTAAGGTATTCATCACATCAAAAAATTATTTTTTATAGTTGTTAATTTAAAGAACTAGAAAGTATTTGCCAAGCTTATTTCGATAAATAAAAAAAATATCAGACTAATCTACTACTTAATTAGATTAATTTTTTAAGAAAAATATTTTAATTTGTGCCTATAGAAAATTTTACTTTCTACTATCTACTAGACTAACTCATAGCTCTTATACTCGATTAAAAATAATGGATGAAAAGAAAATTCTAATTACTAATATTGGAAACAGAAATTTACTTTTCAAAGGAGAACCATTGAAATCAATCAATTACGGTAATGAGATACCAGAAGATTGTTATTTCCAAGTGACAAAAAAGTTGTACGAGAAAAAAAATCTAGCCCATCTTTCCGTAAATATTTTACCTAGTTTATTAGAGGAAATAAAAGATGAGTTGGAAAAGGTGATCCTGATAGCTACCTTGCAAGAGCCTATCCATTCCCAAGATTCGTACTTTGCTGCAATGATTATCCAAGAAATTTTACAAAATAACTATCCCGATATCAATTTCGAAGTATTCCCTCTACGCAAGCCTGTCATAGATAATCAAGGGCTAATTAGCTTTTATGTAAATTTTTTAAAGCCTTTTCAGGGTACTTCTAAGAAGATAATTATTACCGACGCAGGAGGAAGTACTCAACAAAGAATAGCCCTTAAACTAGCAGCAGAATATGTACTCTCCACAGAACAGTTAGAGGTATATAGCATTGCTGCCAAAGGTACAAAGCCCAAAATTGAAAAATTGCCTTCCCTTGAATATAGAAATATTCTAGAAAAGGAGACAATTAAATTACTTCTAATAAGAGCTGAGATAAAGAGCGCCTGGATAATTTTAAAGAACATAGACCCCAAGCATCCGGCTACAGATTTTTTACTTTTTTTATACTATCGTACTCAACTTGATTTTGAGAAAGCCCAAAAAATTGCAGTCGAAAAAAAAGAAAAGATTGCTATATTTTATCCCTTTATTCAAAACTATATTTACCAAATACCTGAAGGAAATTACGCCGATTTCTCTAATTTACTTACAGAGCAAAATTTTTTTATTCTTTACCAAATAGCTTCAACTCTACAATACTACTATCTAAACCAAGAATATACTCAAGCAGTGGCTCTTTGGTACTTACTTATCTTAAAATACCCTTCATTTATAATCAAAAAAACTTTCAATTATGACAGTCAAGATCCTAGGGATCAAGAAAAAATCAAAAAAGCAATCCAGAACTCTCGGGTTCGCCTTACCTGCTCCTTACCGTTACTACTAAACTTACATTTATGCCAAGAAATTGAACCCCAAAATTTGGCCCATCAGAGCACCATAAGGGCTTTTTTGGAAACTCTAAGTAGCAATGATAGAAGTTATAAAGCTCATCTATTGGAAGTTCACCAGCAAATACAAAATGGAAAAGTGCTTCACTATGAGGAGCTTACAAAAGAAGTCCATTTTTTCGAAAAATCAATAAATACAATTTTTCGGTTATGGGGCCTGCCTTCCCCAAATTTTTATATGGCAGCGATACAAGAGCTATGTACAAAACTTGCATAGCCTCCTACGCAGGAACCTCGTTTAGCTTGTGATTAGCCTCTACAAGTCTAAGCTGCTCTATCAATTCAAATAAATCTCCATCTAGAATAGCGGGTAGATTGTATAAAGTTAAGTTAATACGATGGTCTGTAACTCTACTCTGGGGATAATTATAGGTTCGAATTTTAGCGCTTCTATCCCCTGTAGAAACTAAACTTTTCCGCAGAGCTGCCGTTTCATTTTGCCTTCTTTGAAGCTCCATATCATAAAGACGAGATTTTAACATCTTCATAGCTAATTCATAGTTTTTAATTTGAGAACGCTCGTTTTGCATAGAAACTACAATTCCTGTAGGTATGTGAGTTAAACGCACTGCTGAGTAAGTAGTATTTACAGATTGCCCTCCTGGCCCTGAGGAACAAAAGGTTTCTTTGATAATATCCTTTTCATCGATTTGTATCTCAAAATCTTCTACTTCCGGTAAAACAGCCACCGTAGCAGCAGAAGTATGAATTCTACCCTGAGTTTCAGTATCAGGAACACGCTGCACTCTATGTACTCCTGACTCAAACTTAAATAAACCATAACAGTCTTTACCTCGAATATTAGCAATTATTTCCTTATATCCGCCCTGTGAGCCCTCATGGTAGCTAGTCACCTCCACAGTCATATTATTACGTTCAGCAAAGCGCTGGTACATTCGAAATAAATCACCTGCAAATAAGCAAGCTTCATCTCCCCCCGTTCCCGCTCGAATTTCTAGAATAACATTTTTCTCATCATCAGGGTCTTTAGGTATCAAAAGTTGCTTAAGCTTTTCCTCTATTAGTTGTAATTTTTTTTGTAAACTAGCTAGCTCTTCTTTAGCAATTTCTTTGAACTCTTCGTCCTTTTCGTTTTCAAGAATTTCTTTGGCATTTAGAATAGAGGTATTTATATTTTTATATTCATCGTATACCTCCATAATCTCATTAAGTTCCTTGTATTCTTTACTTAAAGAAGCAAGTTTATCAATATCGCTAATAATATTAGGGTCTATAAGCTCTTCTTTTACTTGATTAAATCTTTTTTCTAATTCTTTTAGTTTTTGAAACATCGCTGATTAGAAAAATTTATAAGTTCAAAATTACAATTTTTTTTGTCAATTAAAGTATTCTAGAGTTGCATCGGTAGGAGTCAATTTGAGATAAGAATTATGTTTTAACCAGTCTCCCAAAAGAAAAAAAGAAGCATTGGCAGCAAGCTTTCGATGAATAGGTATATGACGGTGTCCAAAAATAAAGTAATTGTAGGAGTTGTCCTGCTCAAACAGCTCCCTAGCAAATTGATAAATAAATTCTTTTTCTTCTAAAAAAGTAGCTCCCTTTTCTTGGTTTAGCTTTCTACTTGTATTAGAAAATTTATAAGCTATGCTTATTCCTAAGTTAGGATGTAACCATTCAAAAAGCCATTTGTTAATGCTATGGCGAATTACTTTTTTAAATATCTTATAAGCATAGTCTCCGGGTCCTAATCCGTCCCCGTGAGCAATAAATATTTTTTTGCCATGGAAAAACATTGTTTGAGGCTCGTGAAAAACTCGAACACCCAAACAAGAAGGAAAATAATCTTTATATCCTAGGTCATGGTTTCCCGCCAAAACAGTAATCGACACTCCCCTATCACTCAATTCAGCTAATTTTCCTAATAAACGAGCATACCCCTTAGGAACTACCCTTTTGTACTCAAACCAAAAATCAAAAAGGTCTCCTACTATGTAAATACCTTCAGCATCCTGGGCAATAGTTTCTAGCCACTGTATAAATCTTTTCTCACGTTGCAAGCTCGTCTGGTAATCGGGCACTCCTAAATGCAAATCAGAAGCAAAATAGAGAGCACGAGCCTCATTCATGGTTTAACGGGAGCTAGGCATAAAACTATTAACCACACTCGTACTCCAATTAGGGTAGGGCCTTGGACCAATAAGTTTTTCTATTTCGACATTATAAAGCACCTCCTTTTCTAATAAAGCCTGCGCTAATTTTTCCAAAGCATCCCTATGTTCTCTTAATAAATTTTTTACTCTTTCATAGGCAGCTTGTACATATTTATATACCTCCCTATCAATAATTTCAGCCAGTGCCTCAGAATACGGCTTAACAAGAGGCATATCATCCTTATCGTGAAAAGAGATATTACCTACATTTTCATTCATTCCATAGATAGTAACCATCGAGTATGCGATTTTAGTTACATAATCAAGATCAGAAACTGCACCTGTAGAGATAGTACCCAAAGCAATATCTTCAGCAGCACGCCCTCCCAAAGAGACACAAACCTTATCTGTAAGCTGCTCCGTATTATAAAGCATAGTCTCCCGAGGTAAAAAGGAAACATATCCTCCCGCATTTCCGCGAGGAATAATTGAAATTTTGACAATAGGATCGGCATGCTCTAAAAACCAGCCCGCTACTGCGTGCCCCGCTTCATGATAGGCGATTAGCCTCTTTTCTTCGGGAGAAATAATCTTATTCTTTTTTTCTAATCCGCTCGTCACACGGTCAATAGCATCATTGAAGTCTTCCATTTCCACAGCGTTCTTATTTTTACGCGCAGCTATTAGTGCCGCCTCATTGCAAACATTCATAATGTCAGCTCCTACAAAGCCGGGTGTTTGGGCAGCTAGAGTATGTACGTCTACATTCGAAGCTTTAACTAATTTCTGGATATGCACATTAAAAATAGCTTCTCTTTCTTTAATGTCGGGTTTATCCACGGAAATCACTCTATCAAAACGCCCAGGACGTAATAAAGCATTATCTAGTATATCAGGACGGTTAGTAGCAGCCATCAGAATTACGCCCGAATCCGTATTAAACCCATCCATTTCTACAAGCAACTGATTAAGCGTATTTTCTCGCTCATCATTTCCTCCTGTAAAATTATTACGCCCACGAGAGCGCCCAATAGCATCAATTTCATCTATAAAGATAATACACGGTGCCTTTTCTTTTGCTTGTTTAAATAAATCTCTTACCCGCGCCGCTCCTACCCCTACGAACATTTCAACGAAGTCAGAACCACTTAAACTAAAAAAAGGCACTTGTGCCTCTCCGGCTACAGCCTTAGCTAGCAAAGTTTTTCCTGTTCCGGGTGGTCCTACTAGAAGCACCCCTTTAGGAATACGGCCCCCTAAACGAGTAAATTTTTGAGGATTTTTTAGAAATTCCACAATTTCTACTACTTCTTGTTTAGCCTCCTCTAAACCTGCTACATCCGAAAAGGTAACTTTGACTCTATTTTCTTTATCAAACAGAGAAGCCCTACTTTTACCAATATTAAAAATTTGAGAGCCTCCCATTCCATTGCCAATTCTTCGGAAGAAAAATACCCATAATAACACAATGGTACCTATCAAAAAGATATAGGTGGGTAGGTCTTTCAAATAGTCGGCTCTTTCCTCATTTTTAAAAACTACTCCTGTTTTATCTAGTTTTTCATAAAAGTATCGGTCGTTTTGAGAAATTCTAAAAGTAAAAGCTGGGTTATTCCCCCCAAAAACACGCGTCTGGTTGTATTTTTTATACTTTTCATCTGCAAGTGCCTCTCGGGTTAGATAAACCTCTACATTTTTTTCATTTACAATAACAATATGATCTACATAGTTGTTTTTAACAAGTTCGTTCCAAAAACGTTGCTGTGTAATTTCCTCCTCCCCTTTATTAGAGTCTAGTAGTATAATTGAAAATAAAATAAACAATAATATAAGCCCATACACCCAATATAAATTATTAGGGTTACCCTGTGGCCTATTATTTTTTTTAGATGAATCATTATTATCAAACCTGAAATTATTTTCAGACATAATTTTATTCGTATAAAAATAATACTTTATAAAACAAGAAAGATTTTAAAAAAATATATTTCGAGAACCAATACAAACGAAATAAATTTTTAGTTCAAAACTAAAAATTGGAAAATTGTAACTCATGCAAGTTTCAAATAAAAGATTTATTTTTCAAAATAGGAGCGATTGGAAAACGCTCTTTTCCAAATTCTTCTTGCAAGCCTACTAGTATATCGTATATATTATTTAAACCAATTATATTTCCCCATTCAATAGGTCCTAAGGGATAATTAGTACCCAAACGCATTGCGTTGTCAATATCTTTTTCGTTAGCATTTTTTTCTTGCACTAACCAATAAGCTTCATTAATAATAGCAGCCAACACCCGTAAACTCACCATTCCCACCTGATCTGCTACCCAAGCAATTTGAACAGGAAAATTTTGAAACTTTTCTTGCCACAAAGCTATACTTTGGGGCATAAAAGCAGAAAATTCCCATACCTTACGACTTAGAAAAGTAGGTAAACAATTGATACCTAATAGGTAACATTCAGGTTTTTTATTAATAGCAAAGATCATTTGATGCAAACTTTTTTTAGTTGCCGAAACTACCACAAATTTTCCCTTAAGGTGAATATAATCTTTAATATTCAAGGGCGTATCATCAAGGTTGAGATGAAAAACAACATCATATTGGTTGAGGTCCTCGGTAAAAATAGATTCAGGTATGAAGTGGTATTTTACTTTATGCTCTTGCCAATTATGCACCTGAAAATCTTTAATTCTGCTAGGTGTTCCAATCACTAAAATTTCCATTTTAACATAAAACTAAATGTAAATATAATATAATGAATGATAACTTTAATCAAAATGGCGAGTAATTGCATATCCTACTTTTTCAAGATCATTCCAAAAATTGGGGTAGGACTTAGTTACTACCATAGGGTCGATAATTGTAACGCTTTCAACAAGATTGGCAAGTAGGGCAAAACTCATAGCCATGCGATGATCATTGTAAGTTTGGATACGTACCTCATTAGTAATAGAAGCCGGATAAATATCTAGTGAATTATTTTTTAGTTGGACTTCTACGCCTAAACGAGTCAATTCCTGTACTATTGCTTGAATGCGATTGGTTTCCTTATAGGGCAATGACTGAAGACCAGTAAGCCGACATTTTTTTTTAGCAAAACAAGCAAGTACAGCAAAAGTTTGCGCAATATCAGGCATCTGACTAAAATCAATTTCAAAAGCATTCACTAAATTGCCAATGTTATTCTTTAGTATTATTTCATTTTGCCCTTCTATAATTTCTAATCCCCATTTGCTAAAATAATGCACCTGTAGTGCATCTCCCTGTTTACTTGAAAGTGTTAAGTTGGGCAAAATAATTTTGGATGGTAAAGTAGCAGATAAGCCTAGCCAGTATGAAGCAGCAGTCCAATCATTTTCAACATAGTATTCGTTGCGCAGTATCTCGTTTTGTTGAAGCTCTAAGCAATTAGGATTAATTAACTTCCATATAATTCCTAAATCCTTTAGGATATCAAGTGTAAGCTGTACGTAAGCACCCGAAACTTCTTTTAAGCCTTTAGTGAAAATTCTGAAACCAATGGGCAAAATAGGCCCCAATAACAACAGAGCAGAAAGCAATTGGCTACTTAGGGTAGTATCTAGCTTAAAATTACAAGGCTGCCATTTTCGGTTTCCTATAATCTTATAGGGTAAAGTTCCTTCTTTTTCTATAAACTCTATCTGAGCGCCCGCCTCTATTAAAGTCTGAAGTAAGGGTTGGATGGGTCGCCTAGCTAACTGAGAACTTCCCCTTAAAAGAATAGTACCATCTAAGAATGGAGCGATAGCTGTAAGAAATCTTAGCCCTGTACCTGCTTCCTGCAAATAAATTTCGACTTCCCGGAAATGACTATCTAATAAACAACCATAAATAGTACAAGTATTCTCGCTTGTTTTTTCTACTTTAACTTGTAACTTTTCTAGAAAGTTAAAAAAAACATTCGAATCATCAGATAAAGAATAATTATAAATACGAAAAGGTCTTCTAGTAAGAGCACCTAATAATAAAAGGCGGTTAGTTTCGCTTTTAGAACCAGGAAGTGTAATTTTGCCTTCCAAAAAATCGGGACGACTTAAAGTTAAAGAACTAGGCTTAGATGAACTGTGCATTCCTATAATTTTCAAAAGCTTGTTTTATAATTTCCCAGTCAACTGCTACATCATAGCAGCCTTTACCTATTTTTTCAAGCAATGAAAAACGTAAATTTTGATGATAGTTTTTTTTGTCGTGGATCAAGTAGTGTTGTAGGCGTTCTAGAGTAAAGTCCAGGGGTAAAGATTTGCATAATTGATGTTTCATAACTTGAAAGCGAACTTGTTGGAAATCTTCTTCCGAAATTTTATTTAATAAATAGGAAATATAACTTTCTAGTATTATACCAATCGCTACTGCTTCGCCATGAAGCAGAGAAAAAGAATGCTCTACCGATAATGCTTCCAGAGCGTGTCCTAGCGTATGACCAAAATTAAGAACCTTACGCAGCCCATTTTCAAAAGGATCCTGCTCTACAATTTTTTTTTTAAGTACTATGGCATTAAATAATATTTCTTGTAATATAGGACCCTTCCATTCAGATATACCACAAATTTTATTCCATAAGTTAAGGTCAGCCACTAGGGCAGTCTTAAAAATTTCGCTTAAGCCACACCGAAAAATTCTTGCCGGCAGGGTCTTCAAAAGCTCAGGGGCGATCCAAATTTCCTGGGGAAAAGCAAAAGTACCAACTAAGTTTTTTATACCCTGAAAATTAATACCTGTTTTGCCTCCAATGCAAGCATCTGCCATAGCTAGTAGGGTACTAGGAACTAATATAAAAGCCACTCCCCTTTTCCATGTGCTACAGGCAAAAGCCCCTAAATCCAAAGTAATTCCGCCGCCAATGATTATTACTAGGGCCCTTCGACTCACATTCTTTTGAACAAAAAAACTCCATACTTTTTGGCATTGAGCCTGATTTTTATATAATTCATCTGCTTCTATTAAAACAATTTTTTCTTCAATTTTTTGTAACTTTAGAAAAATTTCTTCTTGGTAATACCTAAAGACGTTTTTATCAACAATAAAATAAACACCATCATACCCCTTAGCTTGTAAGGTATATTGTATTTGGCAAAGTAAACTATTTATAGTTGATAATTTGTTGTATTCTTCGAAATGCTGTTGATACATTATTTCAAAAATTAAATTTGTAGAAAATTATTAATCAAATTTTCATGGAAGCAAGTCCCTTAACTATCAATATTCAAAACTCAATAGAAGTTCCGCCCTTAAAGAACGATCCTTTTATACTAGAAGGAACTCCATTCACTACCTCTTTTGACAATACAGAAATTGCTTTTCGTTATAAATCAGACAGTGAATTACGAAAAGCTTATATTCTTTTTAGTAGCATTCAATCTAACCTTTTAGTCAAAATAGGTCCTTCATTGGTAAATTGGGCATTAAAAGTAGGTGTTCCTATCAGACCATTACTAAAATACTACTTTTTCGATCAATTTTGCGGCGGTGAAACCCTAGAAGCCTGTCTACCGAAAATTGAAACCTTAAAGAATTATAACGTCAAAACTATTTTAGATTACGGAGTCGAATCACTAAAAACGGAGCAGGGCTATAATCAATGTGCCGAAGAAATCATTAAAACCATTACCTTTGCTAGCTCTCATAAGAACATTCCATTTGTGGCAATGAAAATTACTGGAATAGGTGGAACGGAAACTTTAGAAAAAATTAGCAGCGGAAAAGCTTCAGAATACGACAAATTACAATTTCAAAAAATCAAAGATAGACTTGTTCGTATTTGCGAAGTTGCTAAACAACTACAACAGCCTATTTTTATAGATGCTGAAGAGTCATGGATCCAGCCCGCTATCGATAGCTTATGCGAAGAAATGATGTTCAACTACAATACCCAACAACCTCTCATTTTTACTACAATTCAAATGTACAGAAATGATCGGTGGCAATATTTACATTATCTCAAAGAAAAAGCTGCTCAACAGAAAATTTTTATAGGTATTAAATTAGTACGCGGCGCCTATATTGAAAAAGAAAACAAAAGAGCCTCACAACTTGGATATCCTACTCCCTTATATATTTCCAAGAAAAATGTTGACTTAGCATTTAATAATGCTGCTCATTTGCTTATCAAAAATATCGACTCAATTGCCTTTTGCGCAGGTACTCATAATGAAGAAAGTTGCTTGCTACTAGCTACTTATGCTCAAAAAGCAGGTATTCCTTTCGATCATCCCCATCTTTCTTTTTCTCAACTCTATGGTATGAGTGACCAAATCACCTTTAACCTCGCCGAAAAAGGTTTCAATGTAGCAAAGTATATTCCATTTGGTCCTTTAGATGCTGTCCTTCCTTACTTATTCCGCAGAGCGCAAGAAAATACCTCTATTGCTGGACAAACTAGTAAAGAATTAATTCTTCTTGAAAAAGAAATTCGCAGAAGAAAAAAGGCAGCTCTTATTTCTAAATAAATCCTACTCCATATGCCTATTACCCATTACCAGTCTACTAGTCTAATCCTTGAGCAAGAAGAAGAAAAACTTTATTTTAAAATTATCGATCAACGCCTTCTACCCCATAAGCTAGAGTACGTTACTATACAAAATACAGAAGCCTGCATATATGCAATTAAAGAGATGGTAGTGCGTGGTGCGCCCCTAATTGGAATAGTGGGAGCACTAGGGTTAGTAATAGGGATCTGGGAGCAAAAAGAACTTACAGCAGCTCAAATATGGGTAAATCACAATGCTCCTCTTATTGAAAACATACGCCCTACGGCTATTAACTTGCGCTGGTCAGTACAATCTATTCTAGATGTAGTCAAAAATGAAAAAAATTGGGAAAATTATAGACAAGCCGCTCTAAGGACCATTCTACACCTAATAGAGCAAGAAGAAAAACGTTGTTTTCAAATTGGAAAATGGGGACTGGAATTAATAAAAAAAATCGCTGCCCAAAAGTCAGGGGAACCAGTACAAATTCTTACCCATTGTAACGCAGGTGCTCTGGCTTGCTTAAAGTGGGGAACAGCTACTGCGCCTATTTATATGGCTTATCAAAATAACATACCTATACATGTTTGGGTGAGCGAAACGCGACCCAAAAATCAAGGATATCTCACAGCTTGGGAATTAACCCAAGCCCGAATTCCTCACACTGTTATTGTGGATAATGCAGCAGGATATTTAATACAAGAGGGAAAAGTTGATGTTGTATTAGTAGGCAGTGATAGAGTAACGAGAAATGGTGATGTTGCTAATAAAATTGGAACTTACCTTAAAGCTTTAGCAGCCAAAGCGCATGGAATTCCCTTCTACGTGGCCCTTCCCTCTTCAACCTTTGATTTTACCTTAAAAGATGGAAAACAAATTCCGATAGAAACTAGAAGGGAGCAGGAGGTAACCCATATAGTAGGCTTATATGAAGGTGAAACCTGCCAAGTACAGTTAACCGAGAGCCTTGCCTATAACCCGGCTTTTGATATTACTCCGTCGCACTTAGTAACAGCCCTAATCACAGAAAGGGGCATATGCCAACCCACTTCCGAAAGTATTGCGGCTCTTTTTCCTGAATATTTCGAGAATCCTCTCCATAACTTTATCCTTAAACTATAGTAGTTACGTGCAAAAAGAAGGAATTATTAAATTCAGACTCGATCTAATACCTAAAATTCCCTCAATAGATGAGAGAACAATACATTCAATAAATACTATTCGTACCCTGCTTCTGCAAAAGCAGTGGATGGGCGTAGATGAAAGCGGAATAGGGTATGGAAACCTAAGCTTAAGGAGCAATGAATTAGGTTTTTTTATCACGGCTTCGCAAACTGCTTCTTACCCTCTGCTGAGCCCTCAACAAATATGTTGGATAACTCGCTGGAATATTGAGCAAAATTTTATTCAGGCAGTAGGAATACTTGCCCCTTCTTCAGAAAGTCTAACCCATTGCGCTATATACCAAAGCTGTTACCAAGCGCATGCTATTATCCACATTCATCAACAAAAATTCTGGGAAATAGAAAGTCCTTATTTGGCCTATACTCCCTTAGGGGAGAATTGCGGTACCTCTTCACTAGCACAGAGTATTATTCAACTCTTTAGTAAAGTACATAGCTCCTCAATATTAGGTATAAACATGCGAGGTCATAGAAGCGGACTAATATTTTGGGGAAAAGATCTTTGGGAGGCTTACCAAAAAATAATTTTGTTTGAAAAATTAAGTATCAAGTTGTAATTACTTAGATTTTTACTAGTAGAACCAAAAGTAGATTTATTTATAAAATAAATTATATATAAATAAACCTACTTTTGGATAAAATTGGCTAGAGGGCTAAGCCCAAGCAACCTTTTCTACAATAGCTTTAAATACTTCAGGGTGGTTCATAGCCATATCTGCAAGGACCTTACGG
Source organism: Bacteroidia bacterium (assembly GCA_025057395.1). Lineage (GTDB taxonomy): Bacteria > Bacteroidota > Bacteroidia > J057 > JANWXU01 > JANWXU01. The sequence continues at coordinate 22,661 of JANWXU010000058.1, forward strand.
TTAAGGGCGATATTGGCTTTAGAAAGCTTATGAATAAACTGAGAATAAGAAATACCATTAAGCCGCGCACCTGCATTGATCCTTTGTATCCATAACCTACGAAAGTCTCTTTTTTTTAGTTTTCTTCCTATATAGGCATACTGCAGACTTTTTTCTACTTGGTTTTTAGCTACTGTCCAAACATTTTTTTTACGTCCCCAGTAGCCTTTTGCTAATTTTAATATTTTCTTTCTTCTTTTTCTAGAAGCAACTGCATTAACCGATCGCATATACTAGCCGAAAATTAATTGCTTTTCTATTTACTAACTAGCAACTTTGACTCTCTTAAGTTTTTTACTCTTCAACAACATCGCACAGGATAGACGCCTAAAGTCACAATTTCTTACAATACCCTCTATAGCTAGACGTCGCTTGCGAGTAGTAGTTCTTTTTCGTAATAAGTGGCGCTTATTAGTACGCTTGAAAATTAGCTTTCCTGTTCCTGTCACCTTAAAGCGCTTAGAGGCGCCTGAATGAGTTTTTAGCCTAGGCATATGAAGTATAAAGTTGTCGTTTAAGGTACAAAGTTAAGAAAAAAATTATTTCTTAGGCTTAGGAGCTAAAATTAAATACATTCTTTTTCCTTCCATCTTAGGGGGGGACTCTACTTTAGCGTAATTTTCCAGAGCTGCAATAAAATCTTCTAAAATTTTTTGCCCTCTATCCAAATGAACAATACTTCGACCATGAAAAACAACATAAGCCTTAATTTTATTACCCTGCATCAGAAAATTTTGAGCATGCCGCACCTTAAAATTAAAATCATGATCATCCGTATTGGGGCCGAATCGTATTTCCTTCATTACCACTACATGTTGCTTACTTTTGCTTTCTTTTTCTCTCTTTTTTTGCTCGTAGCGGAATTTGGAATACTCAATAATTCTACAAACGGGGGGGCTAGCATTCCGAGTTACCTCCACTAAATCGACCCCACGCGCCTCTGCCAATTTTAACGCTTTTTCTATAGGATATATCCCGTTAAGAGACTCATCCTCCTCCCCTACAATTCGAACTTCAGGTGCATCTATTTCATCGTTAATTCGGTGCTCAAACTCTCGACCTTTTTTTGACATCGACTCAATCTACTTAATGTTAAAAGATTGCTTTAGCTCTTGGTTCATCCTTTCGAGAAACCCGTTATGATCAAAAGTACCTAAATCTCCCTCATGTCTTTTTCGAACAGAAACATAATTATTTTGAGACTCCTTTTCACCTACTACCAACATAAAAGGAATTTTATTTACTTCAGCATCTCTTATTTTCCTGCTAATTTTTTCACTGCGGC
>JANWXU010000059.1 GCA_025057395.1 Bacteroidia bacterium
TTAATGGCACTACTCGTCCTGGGCCTATTAACGCTGGCAATCAAAGACTTTATATTAGTCAGCATGGTTTAGAGAAGAATATTCCTGCTCCTCCTGTAGGCTATAAGAACCGTGTAGACGGAGTATGGGTGCGTTTTGCCCCTACTACACGTAGAGTTTTTGCTGCTGATACTTTTCATATAAACGTTTATAATTTTGAAAATAATAGACTCACTTTTCTAGGAAGGCAGCGCTTTCGCCTAAACGATCCGCGCTTTATAGAACAACCCATTGATGGAATGAATTATCATTATATAGAATTTGAAGATGATGTAGCAGTAAGCGGTAATGCCATTTTTGCTTTAGAAACTAAAACTGCTACTAGCAATGACACTATAACTTTTTTCTTTACTATTCCAGGGAGAAGCGATACCCTTACTTGTGGGCATCAATGGCGTATCTTCTTAGCTGATTCCGCTACTCATATGCCTTTCCCGGCATTACCCCTCTATAATTCTATCTTCCGAAATAATAATAACGATTTCTTTGGTAACCCCTGCTTTATTCCTGTAATTGAATATTATCGGGAGCCACTTAGTGTAAATGCTGGTAATGATACTACTATCGAATGCGGTACGGAAGCTAAGCTTCGGGCAATAGTAAGAAATGCGGGGCCAGATGTATCTTACCAGTGGGAACCTACTAGGGGCTTATCAGACCCCAATATTCCTAATCCCATTGCAAAGCCTTTAGAAACTACTACTTACACTGTTACTGTAAAAAGTGGAGACCAAGTAGCAAGAGATGCTGTTACGGTATTTGTACGAACTCGCTTCCGAGCTGATGCTGGTAGAGACCAAGCTATTACTTGTGGAGACTCTGTAGTATTAGGTACTCCTGTTTTACCCCTACCTAATTTACGCTATCGCTGGGAGCCTACTACAGGCCTAAGTAATCCTACCTCTCCCAATCCGATAGCTAAGCCTACTCAAACTACTAGCTATACTTTATCGGTTACGGATGGAAATTGTACTGCCCGAGATACCGTGGTAATTCGAGTCAATCCTATTGAAATTCAAGTTTCCGCCTCCAGCAATGCAATAATTTGTGGTGATGAGGTAAAGCTAGAAGCAAAAAGCAACGTAAGCGGGCTTACTTTTGAATGGAGCCCTACTACCTGGTTGGAAAACCCAAGAGCTGCAAGTACTGTAGCAAGGCCCGAAAGTACGATCACTTACTTGGTGACAGCGAGAAGAGGAGAATGTTCTGCTAGTGCCCGTGTTTCTCTAGGAGTTACGCCCCTCACGGTAGACGCAGGGCAATGGCGAGTAGTAAGAAAAGGAGAAAGTACTAATTTACAAGCTCGTTCCAACAAAAATGATGCTACCTTTAGCTGGCAACCTACCACTTACTTAGATAATCCTACTATTCGTAATCCTAAATCTACTCCCGAGCGAACGATCACTTATACGGTTACGGCAAAAAATGGTAATTGTACAGCCACAGATACTGTAACCGTACATGTTACAATTCCAACTTCTGTTTCGACTCAGGCTACTAGGGCAAATATTTTATCGCTGTATCCTAATCCTACTAGTGGAAAGTGTTTTATTGAATACAAGGGTAATGCTCCCCAATTGCAATTGCGGCTTTATAATCTACAGGGACAATTGCTGATTAATAAGCTGATCGAAAGTAGGGAGGTGCAGCATTATGAACTAGATTTAGCTTGGCTAACCAAAGGTCTTTACAATATAGAACTTAGCGATGGAAATATCCAGAGAAGTTTTAAGATAGAGCTGAAGTGATGTGAAGGAATGTAAAGATAATTAAAAAGGGCTACAAAAGTAGCCCTTTTTTAATATATAAAAAATTTATTAGGGTAGAAAAAAAATATTACTTTGCATATAGATTTCTAAGTTCTACATTACTTTTGTAGTTGCCTTTAAAAGTTTTATCAAGCATATGAAAAAAATGATACTTTTTATTTTTGTTTCTATTTTATCATACATTATTGGATTCTTTACAGCAGTTAATGCTGAAGAAAAAAATAGAATTGATTCTGAAATTGATACTTCTCAAAAACATTTAGCAGGGGTAGCTTTAGCTAATAAAGAACCTAAAATTACTTGTCTTAGGGTAAATTCCTTTTCTAAAAAATGGAATATTGATAAGCAGGAAACAGAAAGCGATGCGATAAAACTTACAACTTTACCCCAAATAGTGAAAATAGAGGCTTTGAGTACTCGTTCCTTGGTGTTAGGAATTAATCAAAAATTTTTACAAGACATTTCATTTACTTTTGCTGATAATTCTTTGTTGTTGGAGGAGGCTAGTGCTAAAAAGCCTTTTCTCCCCCATGAAAAGGGAAAGACAGTAAAATTGTCAACTAATAAGGTAAAACCGCATGAATTTTTGCGGGCAAGTGTGCCTTTTTCAAGTAAAAATAGCCTTTTAGAACAAAAACAACATAGCAGTACTTTTCTATTAAAAATAAAAACTTTTTTAAAAATCTTTCGCTTAAAACAAAATTTAAATTTTGATATACTCAATCAATTTACTTTACCCCAACAGGTTATCCAAACTTCAGGAATGGCCATAGCTTCGTTAGTTTTGGGTATTGTGGGGTGGGTATTTTTTGCTGTACCTGTCTTTGGGATTATATGTCATGTTCTGGCAATTATTTTTGGTGCAATTGGTTTAGGTGAAACTTCTTCTGGAAGTTCTAATAGAAAGGGAGGAAGAAATTTAGCTATAGCAGGTTTAGTGTTGGGAATAATTGGCTTGGTATTTTTCCTATTATTTTTGTCACTTCTGATAGCTCTGCTTTCATAGGGAATAGTTTAGTAGGAATACTATTCTCTATGAAAGCAGCTATTATTATTCATTAAAAATGACTTTTTGTATCCAATAGTAGGTAGCCGCTTTAGCTTTAAGCAGGTAGGTTCCTTGCCATTGAGATTTGCGCCTTAGGGCATATTCTTTTTGCAAAACTTCAGCATTTAGTATTTCTTTCCAAAGTAACTGCCCTTGTAGGTTATATAGTTCTATTTCGAAAGGAGCAGAATTAAGCTTAGTTTCTTGGATAGCAATATAAATTACATCTTTAGCAGGGTTAGGATAGACTTTTAAGAAAAAGGTTGGGGAGAAAAAACTTTCTTCTGCTGTTGTAGGAGCTTCAATTTCGATATAGTTTTCTTTAGTTAATGTGTCCTTACATCCTAAAGGATCTATCCCTATGAGGGTAACACTATACTTTCCTGGTTTTGTATATGCATAAGTAGGACTTACTTCGTTGCTATACCCTCCATCTCCAAAACTCCACCAATATTGATATCCATTGCCATTATGTGTGTCAGAAGTGTTCAAAAAGCGAATAATAGCTTTTCCGTCTTTAAGTGCCGCCCTTTGTGGCAAGGCACTAAATTCTAATTGAAATTCTAGTACTTTAGTGACGTTATTCACTATAAGTGTGTCAGCACCAAGTCTGTTTCTAGCAATAAGACGTACACTTTTATTACCTGCTTGGTAGTAAGTATGGGTAGGGTTCCTGAGGATAGAAGTAGTACCATCACCAAAATCCCAAATAAAAATATCAGCTTTTTGAGAATGATTCTGAAAGCGAATAGTGATGGGAGGGCAGCCAGCACTAGGACCTTCAAAAGTGAAAGATGCTTCAGGAAGTCGATTAATATCTAGATAGTTAATAGTAGTGGTGCTGGGCCCAAGGGGAGGAAAAAGCGTAGCAATTTGCAATACGGGCAACTTAACGCCAGGCGCTAACCATTTGATTTCTATTCTTCGATAGCTAATAGGGATAGGAGGAAGAGGAAAAGGCGTGGCGGTAGCAGGCAAGCGTATTGTATCATTATAAAATATTTCTGAATGAACTCGGATGCAATTAAATGTACCAATTGGTAAAATAACTTTTCCCCAACCATCCACATGGTTAATTCTTCTACCGGTGCTAGAATAGCCGGGTCCACCAGGCACACTGGCTACATATCGAAAAGTAGAGGTATCTTTATCTCCAAAACGCAAGGGCAACTGGTAGATTTCATCAGGGTCTATAAAATAAGTAGGAGCAGGGAAGCCGTTAATAGTAAGGCCGCGCCCAATCATTGAAAAATTAGTAGCATTATTACTAAAAAAATCCCATACATTTGAAATTTGAAAGCCACCTGGAATAGGTAGGTTGTTTAAAAAAGCAAATTGTTCATTAGGAAGCCCGAAAGCATTTTGAAAAAAGAATGCATATCTGGTTTGCCTAGCGCTTTTGTATTCTATTAAATCTTGAGTAGCAGCTATTAGATTTTGGGCATCTATAGTAATGTTGCTACCTGTAGCAATAAGAGGCTGGATACTAGTAGTATTAATTGCTGTACTCCATCGAATGGTATCTCCAGCTGCTGGCATATCTCTACTCTTAATTTCTACTTGAGCGTTCACTTCTGGGAAAAGCAAGTAGGTAGCTATTCCTATTATAAGGTAGATTACAAAAAAGTAACTTTTCATTTTCAATTCTTTGAAAATTTCTAAATGACTATCGGCATTAAACATAAATCAATACCAAGTTTTAAGTTTTCTTCAGGGCTTAAGTTAGCACATATCTACAAATTAATCTAGTATGAAAAAATTATAAAAAAATTGTTTTAGCACGTCTTAATTTTTAGAATTTCAAGCTATATTTGAATAGAGTAGAATGGTTGAACAAGTTTACTGTAATTTTTTAAGAGATGAAGAAAGTTTTTCTATTTACTTGTGCTTTATTTTTTAGCCCTTGGCTCTTTTCTCAAAATTATTTTTATAAAATAGTTCGAGGTAGTGAAGCAGCCTTACAGGTCTTTCCGGAAAATCCTAAGGTTATTCTCAGTGGGCCTACCAATAATCAGCCCGCAGGAGTAGTATCGCAGAAACAAACACTACCTTTTACCTGGAAGTTTTATGGTGAAGATGTTACAGAGTATTGGGTTAGTGATAAGGGTTACCTTACCTTTGTAGAGCCGGGGGCAGCAAATGCTCAAAATATCGCTTTGCCTAATGCAAATGCCCCTAAGAGTGCGATTTTTGCTTTTTGGGATGATTTAAGTTTTTTTACTGCCTGGCCAGATATACCTAGTAATCCTAACGCTCCCAGGCGAAATGGGGGAATAGTTTCCTATACTTATGGTTCTGCTCCTAATAGAACGCACGTTATTCAATGGGTAAGAGCAGTAAGTGGTGGAGAATACTTTCGTGTATTTGCAATCTTGTTGCGTGAGAACGGAGATTTTGATATTGTTCATAGCTGGGGAGGAAGTAGCAATAAAGCAAATGCAACTATTGGAGTGCAGAATAGCGACGCTACCAAAGGAGTACAAGTATATGGGTCTCCTAACTTAAACCTGCCGGCTCTTGAACTAGATAATGCAGATGATATTGTATTCAAATTTACCTATGGTCAGCAGCCGGAGCGCGATATTGAGGCTTTGGCTCATAATTTACCAGATATCCTGCAAAGGAATACCAAAAATTTACAAGGGGCGCAGTTTATGATTCGTAATTATGGTTCGCAAACAATTGAATCAATGGATATCTATCTTCAAATGAATAATGAAACGCCCCAAAAATTACCCCTCACAGCTATCAAAATAGACCCCTACGCTACCTATATTGCTAATATTTCTAACTTTGATTATACTCGTAGTACCCCAGGTGAAGTTGTTAATATAAAAATATGGATAGGCAGTGTAAATAATGGCAGCTTAGTCAATCTTGAGAATGATACTCTATATCATCGCCTACGGGTAATCCAGGGAATTACTACTTCTAGAAATGTATTTTTAGAAGAATTTACAGGTACGTGGTGTCCTAATTGCCCGCGAGGCCATAGAATTTTTGATCTAATTGTAAAGTCCAATCCCCGTGCTATGATAGCGGCTCATCATGGACCGGATGCTCAAAGTGATGTAATGTTCATTCCTGAATCAGGGCCTATTATTCAAGCTTATAGGCCAAGTTATCCTAATCTTGCGGTAGATAGAATTTTTTGGCCCGATAAGGGAAGTGTGGCTTTCTTTGACCCCGGAGATAATAGCTGGTCAACAAAAACTACACAGCGACTTAATATGCCTACCCCTATGGAGGTAAAGCTTACTAACGTACAGTATAATCCCAGTAATCGTAATGTTAGTGTTACTCTAGAAGCTAAGCTTCTAGACTATGTAAAACTAGGAAGTTTACGTTTTAATATTTACGTCACGGAGGATAGTGTAGTGGGGCCAAGCCCATCCTACGACCAAAGAGATGGGCAAAATACTATTCGCGGTTACGTACATAGGCATGTGCTTCGGGCGGCTCCTACAGGAGCATGGGGCGATGCTACTGTTATTCCTGAAAATTATGAGCTAAATAAAACTTATTCTAAAACCTATGAATTTAGACTTCCCGATGGTGTTAGACCCCATAAAGTTTCTTTATTGGGGTTTGTAATGCTATTTGACCAAAATATTACTCGTCACGAAGTTTTTAATGCTCATGAAGTTACTTTAGTACCTACTTCCATTGAAGAACAGACTAGCCAAAAGCACTTTACTAATTTTATTCAGGAGGTCTACCCTAATCCTAGCAAGGGCTTAGGCTTTATAAAACTTGGTTTTACTACTCCTACGGAAGCTAGTGTGGTAGTGTATAATTCTTTAGGCCAAAAAGTTGCTACTTTGGTAGAAAGAATATTTTTACCAGGTGAGCATACCGTATATTTTGATACAGAAAATGTGGCTCCAGGGGTATATACTATTGTGGTAGAATCTGCAAATGGCAAAGATAGTCATAAAATTGTAGTTAACTAACCTAAAATATTTTTACTTTCCAATAATAATATATTAAGCTCTTGGCTTACATAAATTTAAGCCAAGAGCTTTTGTTTTGGTTATATATAGGTTTCAAATTATTTCTTAAAGTTATGATGTACTATCTATACTTACTTAGGCATGCCAAATCGGATTGGAGTAAGCCGTGGCTTACAGATTTTGAACGTCCATTAAACGCAAGAGGTCTTCGAAATGGTCCTTATATGGCTCGCCTAATGCAACAACAAAATAAAAATAATTTACCTACTCTAATGCTTTGCAGCCCTGCTTTACGAACTAAGCAAACGGCGGAGTTCTTTTGCCAGGTATTGCCTTCTTTGGAGGTTCGTTTTATACCAGAGTTATATTTGGCTACTTCAGAAGTTATTTTAATCCAAATTCAAAAAGTACCTACTACCCACAATACAATTATGGTTTGTGGACATAATCCTGGCCTTACTCAACTAATAAATTGGCTGCAACCTGAGCCTATTGAAAATTTACCTACTTGTAGTTGGGTACTATTAGGTACTCCTATTGAATGGCAATATCTTACACAAAACTGTGCTACTCTTTTACAATGGGAATATCCTAAAAAATATGAAACTGGTTAATTATTATTAGATGCTTGAATTTGAATAAGGGCAAAGGTGCTATAATTTATAATATCTATATATATAGAAACGTACTCAGAATTGTACGGGGCTCGATTATCTTCGAGTTGTTTTAGTCGTAGTATTTTCATTAAGACTAAGTCTGTAAATGAAGTAATACGCATTTCTCGCCATGCTTCCCCATAGTCGTGGTTCTTTTGCAAGACCACTTGCCAGGCTAGCTCGATTTTTTTATCATACAAAGACATTAGATCTTCTAAAGGAATAGCTTGTGGGTGCCAATTTAATGGCTGAGCCTTTATGTAGTAGTCTAATAAGATTTGAGCAATTACACAATAATTTAATATTCCTATCCATTCTTGTTCAATACTTTCTCCTACTAAATTAATGCCCGTTTCTTCTAAGGTACGAATTCGCTTGGCTTTAATGAATAATTGGTCGGTGATAGAAGGCATTCGTAATACTACCCATGCTGTACCATATGCTTTGGCTTTGAGTTCAAAAATTGAGCGCGCAACTTCTACTACTTTTCGAAATTGCGCTTCAGTTTTTTCCATGTTTGTTTTTCAATTGTTATTGTGCTTAGCAGAAATATTTTGTGAAGCACGTTTTTCTCTCCATTCTTGCCAGGCTGTTTTTATAATAGGAACAATAGAAAGAAAGATGATTATGATAGTAATGTATCCTATATTGGGCCGAATATAATTTTTAGCAAACTGTTCTCCTAAAAAGTAAACTGGTAGGTAGCCTAAAAGTGTCATTGATACAATCCATAAAATACCCCCCGTAACATTGTATAAGGTAAATTTTTTGTACTCTATTTCTGTAACGCCTGCCACTACTGGTGCAAAGGTTCGTATAATAGGCACAAAACGCCCTATGATGATCGTTTTAGCACCGTGCTTATCATAAAATTTTCGAGTTTGCTGCACGTACTGAGGCTTAAAAAAAAGCGATTCAGGCCTTGTAAATAAACTTCTGCCAATTTTTTTCCCAATCATATACCCTACCTGGTCTCCAATGATTGCTGCAGCAATTAAGAGTAGCATTAGGTAGAAAACATGCATTGGAATAATACCGGTGTAGCAAAAAAGCCCAGCTATAAATAACAAAGAATCCCCCGGTAAGAAAAAGCCTACCATTAAGCCTGTTTCTGCAAAAATAATAGCAAAAAGTACGTAAGGCGATAATTCTCCTGCCCATTGGATAATTGCTTCAGGATCGATATATTGCTTAAGAGCCTTTAGCTCATCGAAAATAGAGAGTAAAAAGAAATTCATTTTTATATCTTTCTGCAAATATAAGATTTAATACTCTTATCGCTTTTTTGAAAAGGTAATTTATTTATTTTCTACAAAAAAGCCGTCCTTCCTTAAGTGGACGGCTTTGATGAGGTACTATGCCAATTCTTGCTGCTACTGTACTACTATAAGCTTTAGTTGTACTAAATAGTTAGCCTGTTCAAAAATTAGCGTATATATGCCCTTAGGCAAGGATAAATTTATTATTTCTATAGTGCCCTCCTCTTCTAAAATTTGAATAGGGCTTGTGAAAAGTATTTTTCCTTGGATATCCATAATTTTTATGGCAGCTTGCCCTATTTGCAAACCCTGGTAGTGTATATTCAAAGGTCCTTGAGTGGGGTTAGGATACACAGTAATGTTTGTTTGATCAAACACAGTATTCTCAAGCCTTGGCGTACGTACCGGCCCAAATACTTTGGAAGTTCCTCTTGAGCCATCTGGACAAACCGGAGTAACACGAAAAGTATAATCTACTTGGCGATAAGGTAATGAAACAGTATGGCGATTTCTACTAGCCGGCACTAATTCTTTAGATATAGGAAGAATAATTCCTGTTTGAATTGCTTCAAATTCAAATAAGCTCACTCCGCTAGCATTACTCCAAGCAAAGGAAGCGTCACCACTAGTAACACTCGTGATTCTAAAATCATCAGGAATAGCACAAATAGTATTACCCCCACCACCAGGGCCACTACCACCTCCTGCAGAGCAAGAACGAAATACAAATTCTGATAGGCATGAGCCCCAAGGAATATTATTGTTACTAGATACTTCTGCTGGGTTATTAGTGGCTACTACTTGTACTTCATAAGAAGAATCTGGTTGCAAATTACAGACTCCGCCTAAAGTAATAGTTACATTGGGTGTTGCTTCTGTACTTTGCACATTTCTTGCTGTTATGCATTGCCATGTAGAAGTCCCTTTTTTACGAATACGAACATAAAAATTCTGAGTTTGGCCTGTTTCATTAGCTAATGGATTACTCCAGCCTATTCTTAGGCTAGCCGTATTACGAGCGTCGCATAGCCGCTCTATGCTTAAATTACTAGGGGGGCCAAAAACAGTAATAGGAGCTGTATGGGTAGCACAGCCGTTGGTTAAGTTAGCCTTTATTATATATTTACCCGGGTTTACTGTTCTAAATGAAGGTGAAGTAACTACTTCTACTAAATTTCGGTTAAGGTCCAACAATTCGTACGTAGTAGGGGTTAAATTACCTGAAGCTGTTACACTTAGCGTTACAGTACCTGTGCCTGAGCAACCAGCATGCTGTACTGAGGTTCGTATTGCTGTGGGTGAAAGTCCAGGTTGTGGTTGAATGACAATAGGTTGTGGTGGTGGACTCGTTAATAAGCATCCTGTACTTCCTACTATTCCAACACTTGAAGCAATTTGTGAAATGCTATATTGCTGTGGAGTACTACTAGTTATAAATGCTGAAAATTCGACTGTATTTTGGTTTAATGAAAATATACGCCCTAAGGGCGAAAAATTAAACCGGAAACCAGGATTACCGCGAGTAAATTCAACTCGGAAGCGGATAGAATCACCAGTACAGGGTGTGGAACTTCCTACTACAGAAAAAGTAACTTGAGGAATAGGTTCTACACGTACTGTAATTCTTGCTGTATCAGAAAAACAACTAAGCTTATCATTTACTTTTCTTTCAGCTACTAATTTGTATTCGCCGCTCATTTCAGGTTTAGCGCTGCCCCTATTCCAAGAGGGCAACGTGCTAGTAAATGTAACGCCCAAAGGACCCCACCAATAAAAGTTTAGTCCACTAGCGGCAGAGGCTACTAAATTTAAATTATTGCCCTCGCAAATAGGTGCAATAGCAGCAAATACCGGAGCAGAAGGTTTATTTTCTACTTGAACAAGTGTTGTAGCACTTAAGGTAGAGGTGCATCGATTGGCATCTATTACACGCGTGAAAGTTATTTCTCGGCTACTAGTGATTAGGGTAGCGGGTAACACTAAATTATTTTGGGTAGAGTCTACAAAGAAAGGCAGGCTACTAATATTGCTTTCTATGCGTAAAGGATAGGAGCCTTTTTTATTTAATATGGGTATAATGGCGGGCTGCCCTTGACAAATAGTGAGATTAGGAGCTAAAGTTAAAGTAGGTCTGGAATATACATTTACTTTCCATATTGAAGTATCCGTAGCACAATTTCCTACTGTAACGAGCAGGGTATACGTGTGCTTACCACTAGGTAGGCTAGCAATTACTTGGTCTTTTTGAGAGGGGGTTAATATTCCTGGGCCTTGCCAAAAGTAGGTGGCTCCTGTAATGGAGGCTACACTTAATCGAGCTACTCCCCCTTCACAAAAGGCAGTATCTTTGCTTATGACGCGAGGGGGAGCAGGAGTTGGCTCTACTCTTAGATTAATAGTTGTTGCTCTAGAGCTACATCCATTAGCTATTGCTATTACGCTATAAGTACCGCTATTAGCGGGGCTTGCATTAGAAATCACTAGCGGGTTAGTACCTTGCGGTTGCTCTTGGTTAGGCATAAACCAGAGATATGTGGTACCTGGAAGTGAAATAGGATCTAAACCCCCTTCCACTGCAACTAAACGTATAGACTCACCACTACAAAAAGTAGTTTTGGTAGTATTAATAACAGGGGTAGCAGGAATAGGATTAACTTCTATAGGTGTACTAATTTCTAGTGGTGGGCAGGGGGAGCCTGGTAAATTTACTTTTAGTATATAATTACCCCTTTGGGGATTATTTATTATTCCTGGAATTAACTGTCGGTTATTGGGTATGGTTACTGGACCGCTCCATTCATATTCTGCCCTTGGTTGGGAGGGAGAAGCAGTAAAACGTAAACTTTCTCCTAGACAAAGCGTAGGCTTATTGGGTACTACTCTAGGAGTATCAATTTGTGTAACCCGCACTAAGATTGAACCGTTTACTGCTCTACATCCAGGTGCTGTAATTTCTAAATTATATAGTCCTGCATCTGATGTTTGAATAGGATTAAATACTAGTTCGGCCGTATTAAAAGTTTTTCCACTAGTTTGCCATGCATAGTTGCAATTACGTGGGTTGGTGCAAAGATTGCTGAGGCGCACTACTTGTCCTTTACAAAAAGTAGTTTCTGCTGGCAAATTAATCACAGGCAAAGGATTAACTTCAACAGGTACTAGAATGGGAATTGCTTCCGTACACCCTGCTACCCTTAAATTCAGTATATAGCTACCGCTATTAGTAACCTTTGCGTTAGTAAGAGTAGGATTTTGTAGGGTAGAACTAAAGTTACTAGGTCCATTCCACTGAAAGTTTACACCTTGGCAGTTAGCACAGCGGACTGTAAACTGCAAGGTTTGTCCTTCGCAGAGGGGTGAATTACTTGTAACATTCAGGTCTAGAGCAACAGAATTAACAGTAACGTTGATTTCTCGGATAATGCTATCACAACCCGCTGCACTTAGTATTAAACGATAAGTACCTGCTTGCCTAATACTTGCACTATCGCTAACTACCGGATTAGGGAAAGTAGAGTGAAAATTATTGGGGCCGCTCCATCGGTATCTACAGCCGTTGCAGGGAGTAGAAAAATAATTAAAAGCTAAGCGGCTACCAGAGCACATGGTTAACTGTGTAGGAAAATTAGGGGGTAAACCAGGTAAATTACTTACCTGAATACGCAAAGTATCCTCTAAAACCTTACCCTGACAACCTGCAACTGATATACGGACACGATATAAGCCACTACGAGGCGTAGGGTCGAATGCTACATTTCCTGTAGTAAAAGGAATATTTTCTCCTGGTCGGTACCACTGTACACTGTAAGGTGGTATACTTAGGTTTTCTGCTATTTTAAAACTAGCCCCACTTGTGCTACATACTGGGTTTCCAAGCAACGACTGAATAGTAACTTTAGAAGGCAGGGAATCTACACGTAAAGTAATAGAAGTTGCAGAGGTGAGATTAGGGCAATTTAGGCCCTGAAGCGAGGCTTCTATAGTATAAAAGCCAGCATTTTCTCCCTTTACTGCTGGTATTACTAAAACAGCACCCTCAACCGGGGGAGAAATTAAACTACCATTTTTTCGCCAGGTATATTGCAGATAGTTACGGTTGGGAGAAACGCTAAAAATTACTTGTTCACCAACGCAAGTGTTTATTAACCCTGGATTGGCTACTAGAGGCTCTATTCGGGTAAGTACATTAATAGTAGCACGCAGATTTTGGGTAGGGCAGCCAGGAAAAGTAACGCGTACAAAATAATCACCGGAATCTGCGCGGCTTATACCGCTCATATTGAGGCAATCTAAAATATTAGTTGCGTTGCGAGTGCTAGTAGCTGGAAATTGCCATCGGTAAATTAGATTCTCAGGTAAAATTCCACCATCTTTAGGTCTCACACAAAGGCTAGCGCTTCCATTAGTTCCGCATATAGTTTGCTGTGAGGGACTAAGTTCGAGTTGTGGAACATTTATTACATTCAGCAAAAAATTTGCAGAAAGTTCGCTTCCACAATTTTGATGTTTTACGCGCGCAGTGTAAACCCCACTATTTAGAGAGCTAAGGTTGGTTAAATTTAAGAAAGGAGTGTTGTTGGCTGCAGAAGCATTAGGGTGAGGACCTTGCCATAAGTACGTTACTTCTGAAGTGCTCCCCAGGTTAGGCACAGCGAGTGTAACAGCCGCTGATGTGCCTGGACTTACGCAAATAGGAGAGGTAGGACCACTGATATTCAAACTTGTGGGCCAATCGACTACAGTTACCTGGACTTTATGACTTTGAATAGCACAATTACCGACTCTAATTTCCACTATATAGTCTCCGGCGTCATTAGGTTGCATGTTGGCACGAGTGAAACTATTGAAATTTAAGAGGTCTCTTGCTTGTACTCCCCCTAGTGGAATCCAATTTAGACGAGTATTACTAGGATTGAAGCCGGGTCCTAGGTTAGCAGTGATATTTAGTGGGCTTCCTTTACAAACTCGGATTGTTTCAGGTAAGGTAATAGTAGGTTGCCTTAATATGTTAACATTTGTACTTAATATTCTTGCAAAATTACCGCTGCAGGCGCCCTTTTCTATCAACACAGTGTAATTTCCACTATCTGCAGGTGTAATAGTAGGACCTAATTCTATTTTTCCTACTGGGTCAGAGGTGACTTTAGCAAAAGTTTTTGTAGAGTTAGGCCCTTGCCACGTAAATTCTCCTCCGGGTAAGGGAGGCTCTATACGCAAGCTAAAATTTGATGTACCCGGACAAAGCACTGCGTTAGAAGGTATTATTGTCAGGTTAGTAGGAATTTCGTCTACTACTATAGGTAATAAAGAACTTTCTAGTATACCACATCCTTCTACATTTACTTGGTATTTATATATTCCACTTTGTTGAGCTCGAAACGTTATAGTAGCTCCTTTACCTGGAGGAGGTGTTGGGGTATAGGGAAAAATCCAATTAAATTCAATTGGTATATTTTGGCTAGGTGCTGGCACGAGTTCTGCTTGTAAACTTACTTCTTCTCCCTTGCAGTAAGATAATTTACCACTAGTAAGCTGTAGGTTGGGTCTAGGTTTCACGGCTACGCAAAATGCGGCTGACTGCACAGGCAGGCAAAAATTACTACTACCACTAGGAGGAATGATAGTAACGGTATAACATCCTGCATTAGACGTACTTGCTGGTAGTGTTAATTCACAGCTATTGCTAGTGGCAATAATATTACCATTGCGTACCCATTGGTAAGAAGCCTGAGGTAAGCAGAGGGTTTTTAGGCGAATTTCTTGCCCTTCACAAAGAGTTGAAGTACCTTCTATATTAATGCGGTTAGGCCATTCAAGTACTTGCACATTTGCACTTCTTACATAAGTTCCGCAACCAGGAATTTCAATCAAAGCGGTGTAGGTACCGCTATAACAAGGGGAGGCAGTAACTCCTGGCCGGAAGAAAATAGAATCTTGCCCTGTACAAGATAAAGCAGGGCAAGTAGGACACTGCCATGTATACCTTGCTCCAGGAATACTCGTAGCTGTAAGAGCTAGCGTTGCTCCTTCGCAAAGTACCAAACTATTAGGTCGAATACCTATTGGACCTGTATAGGGAGCATTGACGGTAAAGCGAATAGTATTTGAAAAGCGACTAGGACAGGGAGCTTTATCCACTTGTAAAGTGTAATTATAAATACCAGCACTTAAACCTGAAAGATTTAGTTGCGCAGAGTGAGGAGGAGGAGTATTAGGAACATTAGGTCCTATCCAGGAATAAGTAGCGCCTGTAATAGGGGTAGCAAGGTCTAAAACTATGCCAACATTGGCTGGCTGGCAAAAATGAGTACTCCCTTGTAATATACGAATCGGCAATTGCCCTGGCAAAGTATCAACGCCTGTGATATTTATTGTTTTTATTATAGGATCTTGGCAGCCGGGTGCAGCAATAATTGCTGTGTATATACCTGGCCTTGCATTAGGTACTAATAATTCACCCGAGCGAGTTGTTTGAGAAAAGCCTTGGGGCCCTGTCCAGCTAACTTGCCATCCACTTACAAAAGGAACTATATTGAGTTGCAAGTTAGTTCTCAAGTTGTTACAGACGCGTTCTTGTGTATTGGTTAAAATGTTAAGAGTAGCTGGATCAGGGTTTTGAGTAATACGAATATCAATAGTATTTGAAACGGAGGAGCAACCTGCCACAGAAACACTTAGTGTATAGATTCCAGAATGAGTTGTGGGCTGCACATTAGAAATAATAAATTCGTTAGTTCCTGGTATGTCTGTTGACGAAGAAGGAATGCGCCACGTATAAGTTGCTCCCTGGAAACTAGTAGCTGTGATGCGAAGTTGTTGTCCTATGCATACAGGAGCATTTGATGTAAGTTGGGGGGGAGTAGGTGGTTTATTTATGGTAACGGGCACTACTAATGTTTCTGCTGGGCAACCATTTAGCCAATTTATTGTAAGGGTATATAATCCAGTATTAGAACTTAAGGCAGGACGGCTGTAGGTGTTTCCGCTTGCACTGCCTGCTACACCCGACCAGCTAAAACTAGCTCCTGGAATTGTAGGGGCATTCAAAGTAAAATTAGTGGATGGGTTCTCACAAGCTACAACAGGCTGTAGGCTAGGAATAGATTCTGTTTCGCGGATGGTTACAGAAAAGGTTTGTATACGCTTTAGATTAGCACAGGCAGGTAGAGTGACTTCTAGGGTATAAATTCCTGAAAAGGAGGCATTGGCGCAAATAGAAACATTATTACCAGCCCATTGCCCTTGTTGGCCGCGCCATAAAAACTGGGCTTCAGGAAATTCTGATAAAGTACGATGTGAAAAAAGTAGTGGTACGCATCCTCCTTTGGTAACACATAAGCCCTCTCCACTAGCATTAGTTTGTGGGGCAAGCGCAGGTACATCTTGAACTCGTAAGCTTAGAGTTTCACGAATAATAGGACAAACTGCATTTGAAACTTGCATTGTTACTGTATAAATACCTGAATAGGCAGCATTTTGGATGGTTATAGTAGGTGCTCGTTCGTTGGTAAGTACTAAAAGATTGTTTGGGGATGGACCACGCCATTCATAAGTTGCTCCCGCCACATTATTAGCACTTAATTGAATAGTTTGTCCTACGCAGAAGGGCCCCTGCTGCACAATTGTGGGTTCTAATCTAGGCAGGGGTATAATATTTACAGTTTTGCGAAAGGCACATGCCTCGGAATTATTAATTTTGTATATTACCTCAAGTGAGCCGCTAAAATTAGCAGGGGGTGAGAAAATATTATCTTCAAAGAAGTCGGCTGGTTCCCATCTACCCCCCTCAGGACTAGGGGCTAATTCTAGACGAGTACCAGCGCAATAAATATCTTTTTCCAAGCCTGCTACAAAGGGAGGTTGTAAGACATTTACTGTGTAAGAGAACTGGGTGGAGCAGGCTTTTTGGGGTGAATAAGCTAACCAGTTAATTCTTGCTGTTTGGTTAATAGCGCCCCTCAAATTATAGGGGTCACCACTTAACCCAAATGGAATTGGCTGAAGAAGTTCTAGGGTACTGTTGGAAGTTCGGTTAATAGTAATGCTAAAATTTTCGTTTGCGCAAACTACCTTGGGTGCATTAATAGTAGGAGGCGTAGGGGCTTGTTCTATGGTAACTAAAAAAGAGCTTCCTGCGCTAATACAGGTGGGGCTATTACCATACTTTACAGTATATTCTCGTGTAATTGAAGCTACCCCAGGGGGTGGATTGGGCACTTGAAATTCAAAGAAGCTAGAGCCTGCTATGCCAAATACTTGATTACCCTGTTCATCAAAAAGTAGAAAGCGACCTCCTGTAGAGCTGGAGCCTCTTGAAAGTAAAACTCGAATGGTAGTTTGGTTTCCTGCTCCTGCACAGTACAAAAATTCAGGTGTATCGTTGGGTATTCGACTGTTAGGATTCAAATTTTCTAAGGGGCCCGTAATAATTGGTGGGCAAAGGCGTAAAGATGAGCAAGACGCAATACAACAATTGGATTCTGCATTGCAACTGGTAGTAGTACAAGGACAATCTTGGGCCCCTACTTTTAAGCATAAGATGCTTAAAAATACAAGTAATGTTGCTTTTTTAAGGCTTCCAAGAAAATTATAATCGAATTGATTCAAGCAGTAACGGTACATAATTCGCATATGTTTTTTGCCTACAAAATCTTACAAACCAAACGAATAGTTAAACTAAATTCACAAAAAAAAATGCACAATATTCATAAAAATAATAGGCCTGTGAATAAGTTCAAAGGTTTATTTCTTTAAATTGATAAGAAAGTAGTAAAACAAAAAGTTTTTGATTTTATAGGTCTCATTTAATTAATAAAAAGTGAGGAGTTAAAAAACAAAATATAACTTTCCTTTGATTATTGTAAGTTGGTGCTGCGTTAGTTTAGGATTGATTTATCATCTTTTAGTTAGTGTTGAGTACTTACTAAGAATCAAAAAAATGATTTACTCAATTTTGTATAAAAATTATGTTTTATTACCTGCTTTTATAAAAGCATTTTTATTATGGCCAGATATTATTATTATGATTAGAAATTATCTTTAGTAACAATTATTATGAAACCAAAGCTTTTTATCATTTTACTTACAGCATGTATTTTGGGGAGTAAAGACCTAAAAGCACAGGTGGGAAAAGGGCTGTTTGTCGGAGGAGGGTTAGGTTTATTAATTGAAAATGGTAAAAGAACTACAAAGGCTCGTAACACAAATACGGAAGTAGAGTTACCTGAAACGACTTCCTTCTCTATTACCCCGCGAGCAGGGTACTTTTTTAGTGATAACTGGGGGGTGGGTATAATGGCAAGCTGGAAAACTACTAGCGCAACCTCCAAAGAAACAGGTAATCTTACTAGAACTCGTTCTGCAAGTGATTGGGAAATAGATTTAATAGTAAGACATGCTAAACAATTAAATGGCTCTGATTTTTATATCGTTGGCGATCTTTTACTAGGTATAGGTTGGGGGAGTAGTTCTGTGAAAGAACAGAAAGTAAATACTACTACTGTTACTGTAACCGATGGACCCTCTCGTACTACCATTAGTTTAGATTTTGTTCCAGGAATTCTTTATTTCCCTACTCCTAAAATAGGTTTAGAAGCAGGGCTGGGTAATTTGTTAAGTTTTTCTAATACTACTCTTAAATCAAAAACTAGCAATTCAGAGACTACGGAGTCTTATAATCAATTTAAGATACTTAATATTACTTCATTACAATTTACTTTTGGCTTGAATTATTACTTTAGCCGCTAATTTTGTTACTGATTGGTTGATTTTAATTTTACTTTGGCAGCCGCCTTCAATAGATGGCGGCTTTTTATTTTGTTAAAAATAATGTTTTTGTAAAAAAATTATATAAAAGTTATAATTTTTTCCTTATTCAAAACTAAACTAAAAA
Source organism: Bacteroidia bacterium (assembly GCA_025057395.1). Lineage (GTDB taxonomy): Bacteria > Bacteroidota > Bacteroidia > J057 > JANWXU01 > JANWXU01. The sequence continues at coordinate 18,617 of JANWXU010000059.1, forward strand.
TTTTGAGCATGTCTTTAGTTTTTCCTACACCTGAGCAACTTTTTATTTTCCTTTGTAGGGCTGATTTTCATTCGTGTTTATATTATTTTTTCCCTTTTTTAGCTCCCCTTTGGAATTCCGTTTTTGAGCTAAATTTTCTGAGTGAAACGCTAGAAGCTCCTTTACCTTTGAGTGGAAGTAAGCGATATGCTGATGTTTTAGTGGAGGTAACTTTCAAAGATAATATTATCTATAAGGAGCCTATCATAATTCACTTAGAGTTTCAGAGTTATGTGGATAATGCCTTTGCGCATCGCATGTATACTTACTTTTGCCGTTCCAAAGAATTGTATCAAAAAAATATCATTGCTCAAGCTATTTTAGCTGATTCTTTTGCGTACTTCCTGCCTACTTTTTATGAGTATGACTTTCATGGTACTCGTTTGCATTACCAATTTCATACTTATAAAGTAATTCATAAAAGTGTAGAAGAACTAGCGGATGCAGCAAATAATAATGTTTTTTCGATATTTATCTGGGTATTAAGGCTACGGATTGAATCCAAGCAAAATGATGAATGGAAGCTCAATTGGATGCGCAAAGTATTGGAGCATATCCGGCAATGTAATTTTACAGAAAGAAGACTTAAAGAAATATTGCACGTTGTAGTAGGGTTGATTAAATTTAAAAAAGAAGAGTCATACAGGATATTAGAAGGAATAATAAAAGAAATCTTTAACTTTAAAATCATGACTAGCATACTAGAAAGTTTAGAAAAATGGTATCAAGAACAAGGACGTTTAGATGGCTTGCGGGAAGGGTGGAAATTAGGGGAAATGGAAGGTATGAAGAAAGGCATGAAGAAAGGCATGAAAAAAGGCATGAAAAAAAGTGTAGACCAGGGAATTCGAAGAGCACTTCAATTAGGCAAGTACAGCGAAGCGGAAATAGCAGAACTATTTGGAGTAAGTATTGAGTACGTTCGTAAAGTAGGGAATAAACAAGAATAAAAAGCCAAATCTAAAATAAAAATAAAAGGCGCAGAAGGAAGCCTGCGCCTTTTATTTTATTAGTTTTTTAAGCTGTTTATCGCTGTAACAGTAGGGGCTGCTGCAAAAGAGTAGGGCCGTTGGGCTTATGCAAGCGTATAAAATATAATCCATCATTTAAATTTTCGGGTAATTCAAAGTTCCATTCTTGCCCTTGAGCTGCAAAGGTGTTGCTCCACACAAGTTGCCTTACTGTATTTAGGAGCTCTAGGTTATAAACTTCTGAGGAATTTAGAGGGTTGCCAGTTATTTTAAGGTTAAAAATGCCCTGCGTTGGATTAGGATAAATTTGCCAATTTGTTATTTCTCCGATTGCTGGGTTTTGCGCCCGTACAAAGTCACTGAAAATAAGTATTCTTGCTGTTATGCAACAAGCAGGGGCAGTTGGGTCACAAATACGAACGTCGTAGTGTACATCAATTTTAATTCTAGGGTCACAAAATCTGCCTGTAGTATTTCGAACGTTAGGATCTGGGAAATTGGGGTCTCTAGGATGCGAGCCTACAATTTGATATATGTAGTTGCCACTGCGTCCGCCTTCGCCCTTAGCTACAATGCAAAATTCGCGCAAGTTATTAGGATTGCGTTCGCCGTATAAGGTGTCGAAACCGATAGAAGGATAAATATTTAAGTTTTTAGTTTCAGAATTGCCAAAGCCACAATGACGGTTATAGGGCCTAATTGTAATTTGTGTAGGCCTATGAGCCACATAATTAAAAGTAGTAATGTTCGTATTTCGGGTAGCTACTCTTAAAGGATTAGGATTTTCTGGTAGAGGAGGCTCTGCAAACACTAGTAGGCTATCTACAGAGCGGCTATGGTTTACAGTAAAAATAACCGTACCTCCACCACAATCAGGTGCGCGGTAGGAAATATTGCTAATGTGAGGACGCTCCTCTAATTCTACTTCTAGAGGTATCCTTTGGCTTTCGCAGCCTGTTTTAGGCTCCTGGTAAGAAACAAAATAGCGAGTAGCTGTAGCAAGCAAAGGCGTACGAAATGTAATGCTAGTAGAATCTCTATGGGGTACTATTGTTTCAACTAAATGGTTATTATTATCGTATACGCGGATGGCGGCAGTCGCTATCTCCGAAGGGCGAAAACGAAAACTAGTTGCCATAGGAGGACATATTTTTTTACTAAATACATCTGGCACAGGCGGCCTTGGAATAGGATTTATTACTGCCTGGCACTGAGTATAACTGCTGCGGCAGCTTAATAATACTTCTACAGCTTGCTCAAAAAAGTACTCTGTAGTACTAGTAAGCTCAGGAGTAGTAAATTGATACGTAGGAGCTGTAAGGGTAGCAATAGGACGATTGCCCTGGTTAGAAGAAGCGTATACGTAATATAGGTTCCTCTTCTGTAGGCGTAAGGGCGAAAGTAACTATCCCCGGGCCGCAACGAGCTACAGGGCAACTTGTTAACTTTGGAGGTGCTGGGTCGTATACTCGAACAATAGCAGGTATACGTAAAGAGTTGCAGCCAGTTACGGTATCGCGCACTTGCACATAAAAGCTGGTTGTAGTAGTAATAGGAGCGGTGGTTAGGAAAGATACGCGCTGTTGCCTTGCACTTACCCTATGTAAGGTATCGTTAGGGATGCTTTATAAAATATACCCACTGTTGGGCAGAAGTTTCTCCTAGACTTACTTGAAAAGTGAAAGGGGTAGTACTTTGGCGGCAAACATAAATAGGAGAGTTTGTTACACTAGGTGTTCGAATACGATTAGTAGTATCGTAGTTCAATACAATAGGTATGCGGTAGAAAGAGGGACAATTAGAAAAAAGATCGCGTACTCCATAAAAAATAATATCGCTAGCTTGTACCCAAAAGTGGGCTTCATTGCGATTTTTAATTTCTACCCTGTTACCATTAGGATAGGTATACGGCAAAGTAAGCGCTTGACCACCCTGATATGTTGTAAATAGTTCAATATCATAACTCGTGGGTAAATTGGTAAAAGTAATAGTAATAGTGCTGGCTTGGCATACTAAGCGTGGATAATTACAAGCTACTGGTACAGGAGGCATTTTAATATTCACAATGTATTCGTGCCTAACTTCTCCACACGCAGCACTTTTTGCCACAAGAGTTAAAGTTTTTATCCCTCCACTTACCCAGAAAACTTCTATATCTTCTAAGTTTTGAAGAGGCCCTAAAATATTTTCTGCGTTTCTTGGAGTAGTAAACTTACAATCTTGACAGCGCCATTCGTATTGTAATGGAGTTTGTACATCACTTACACTACCCTTAAAGCGTAGACGCGAGCCTATGCAAGTTTGATTACCCGGCAATTCTTCAATCAAAAGCCCTGGTCTTTTAATTACACGTACTGGAAGATTTATGGTAAATACAGGGCAGGTTGAATTTTTTGCACTAAGGCTAACTGTATATATTCCTACGCCTTCCCAATTAATTGCTATTGAGTCGTAAGTAGATGTATAAAGAGTTGTACCATTAGGCCTAGTTACTTTCCATTCTACATCAAATGGTTTACCTTCACTATCAAAAAAAGGAGAAGCAATAAAATGGGTGCTATCGTATTCGCAATAAGCACCTTCAGTGGCTCTAGCATTGTATATTTGTAGTTTTTGCACCTTAATTTCTTTAGGCTCTCTAGCAGGAGAGCCGCACCCTGAAGTAGTATCTAGAATTTCGTAATAATATGTTTGGTTGGTTGAAAGCGTAAATTCCCACTCGCTGCTATTAGTCCTTAAGCGGCGCAAGCGAGTACCCCCTTGTGCAGCATTATAGATATCTATTACCTGGCTTCCTGCAGCTGGTTCTGCTTGCAAAGTAATTCTTTCTCCATTTTGAGTAGGACAACGTTTCAGGATTTTTAGCTCTACCTCTCGGGCTATTGGGTTTCTCAAAACTGTAACCTGGGCTGTAGCTTCTACGCTTCCGCAATGTTGGGTTTTTTCCGTAAGTTTTACTTCATACATTCCGGGTGCCTCCCAAATTAAGCCCAGTGGAGTACTTCTATTTATTCCGCCCTGCCTTATTGAAGCTTGCCGAGTATTCCCACTTATATTCAGAAGTGGAAGGCAAGCCATCAGGTTCGGGCGTAAATAAAATGGGAATATTTTGGCATCGTCTTTGCGATACTTCGAGGCCTCGTAAAACGGGTGCAGGTGAAACAACAGCTTCTTGTCTAGCATCTGTAAATGTACCGCAAACCGGAAAATCAGGGTCTTCAACGGCAGCCTCAAAGGTATAACGCCCTACTTTAGTGAAAACATAGTCTTGTGGAGTTTTTCCCTCTGGTAGGGTTTCTTTGGCAGCATTGGGTAATATCACTGACCATTTTATTTTGAATCGTTCCAGAGCGTTTTGTACAATAAAGCCCTCGGGCGAATCGTCCGGGCAGTAGGGCGCAGTTTTGATAGAAAAGCGAAAATCACGATTATCGCATTTTACTACCTTTACTTCTTGTCTTACAGGTTGCCTCCGGGCAACCAGGTGTTTTTACAGTAAAACTAATAGTTTTGGTACCAGGCGTTGTAAATTCAATAATTTTGCGTGAACTATAAGACTGTTTTTCAATTCCGCCATCGAAATTCCATGTATAGGTAGCTCCTTGAGTTTGATTAGTATTGAAATCTATAAGCGTGACTGTATCTGACGTGCTAATAATGGAGCGGCTTACCCTAAAATTACATTCAGGTCGCGGGCTTACTCGAAAGTCTAGGGTATCGCGCAGGGTACGGCAAGCTTGAGGTAAATTGTTATCAGTTACTCGTATTTCCAAACGGTAATTACTAGTAATAGGTGTCAAATTTTCATATTTTATTGTACGTGCAGAAGTGCCAGGAATACTATTTAAAAACCATTGAAAACGAGTAGTTGCTGTACTATCATAATTAGCGGTAGCAATTAAGGAATTACCTTGGCATAGAGGAGTATTGGCAGTAAGATTGTGGCTAATACTAAGCCGTGGAATTGGCATTACTTCTATAGTGACGGTTTGCGTACGAGGCTCATTAGGGCAATCTCGATTGGTTACTGTTATAGAGAGAGTTTGGGTGCCACTAGAGTTCCATCTTATATGGGGGCGTTGCTCATTTCTGGAGGGCCAAAAAGTACAGTTATCACAGTTCC
>JANWXU010000005.1 GCA_025057395.1 Bacteroidia bacterium
CGCTTTACAGGGGACGTGAGCGAAGAGGAGTTACTGGAATATATTATATTTTCAATTAAAAATTAAAATTCTCAAATAGTTTAATTCACTTACTCCTTTCGAGTTATTTCAACAAGGCATTGAAAAATTATTCTTATGATATAAATAGGGACCCCTTATATTTGTTTACATGTGGGTCCTCAAAATATTGCGTTTTTTTACTTTGCTCATAGCTACCATTAGTCTAATGGGCATGTTTCAAAATTGGAAATTTTTAGAAAAGCCTGTGGCTGCCAAAACCCAAATGTTTTCTTATTGGCTAAAAGCTAATGTTTCGACCAAAATAGATACTACTACTATAGAGTCTTGTGCTTTTACTCCTTTTTTTGAGCATGATACTTCTTTTACACAGGGAGAAAAAAATTACCAAATTAAAACACAAACTATTAATTCTATTGACTCGAGTAAAGCTATTGTTTTAATCAATATTCATGGGCGGGAAGCCCAAAAGTGCCAGTTAGAGTGGAAAATAGATAAATACTTGCGTTGGGAAAAACAGATTACACGCATTTGTAATGCACGTTTTGTAAGTTTACTAGGCTCCCAAAAGGATCTTTATTTTGAAGCATGCTTTTGTAACGAGGATAGTACTTTTTGTCGCACTCACTACATGATTATTTCTCAAAAAGGAAAAGTGCTATGTTCAGGAATAGCAGGCGACTATCCTTTGAGGGAAAGGTTTAACAGGGCAAAAAATTTATTTTTGACTAATAGCGCTCTTATCCATCCTGATTCAGGTAAAATTATGGAGTTTGATATGGTAGAACCCCTATTGGCGGCTTGGCTTAGTGATAGTGTTTTTACAGTAGTTTATGAACCAGAGCAATATCCCAATGCATTTATCTTTAATATTTTAGGAGATACTTTATTTTCTTTTCTTTTGGAAGGGGAAAAAGAGCCTATGCACTTTATTCAAGATAAGGAGCTGGGAGTACACCTTTACTTTATGCCTTTATTAAATGAAGTAATTTTGTTTCGTAATAATGCTTGGGATAGTCCTCAGCACTATAATCTAGCTAAATTAAATCCAAGAAAGAAAAAAGAAACTTTTAGCTACCAATTAAACTACGTAGATGATTGGGGTTTTGAATATCGATTTTACCTTAATAAAAATCTTGAAATCAAAAAATTTGAAGTCAAAAATAAAAGAAAATAAAAATATAAAAGTAAACTGCCTGCCGAAAGTAAGTTTGGGGAATATAGCTAATAATTTAAATAATAATTTTTATTTAGTTTGGGCACGAGTGATAATTTCAGTGATTTCTTGGTTTTTTAACTTTTTTGCGATATCTAGGGGGGTTTGATTATGATTATTTCGAATATTCAAGGGAGCTCCTTTATCTATTAACAGTTTTACTACCTCTACATTTTGACGGATTACTGCAACATGTAATGGCGTATTTCCATGGTTATCTTGAAGAGCCAAGTTAGGGTCTTTTTGTATGAGTAATTTAACAATTTCTTTATGAGCAGGCCATATAGCTAAGTGCAGGGCCGTTCTTCCTAATTTATCTTGGAGATTCACATCAGCTCCACGTTCTAAAAGAAACAATACAGCTTTTTCGTCTCCCCAGCTGGCAGCTTTCATGAGGGGGGTCTGCTTGTATTTTTTGGAAACTGAATTGATATTCAATTCTGAATAGCCATATTGCTGGAGATTTAAATATAAATCTGTACCTGGTTTGTAGGCAGCTTCTTCCAAATCCTCCTCTTCGTAGACCTGGGTAGTGGCAGAAGAAGATGACTTTTTAGGCTGCTCTTTTTTATCTTTCTTGTTTTCTTGTTTTTTTTGCTCTTGTTCAGGCTCCCCTTCTGATAAAAATTCTTCTTCTAGGGTAAAACTTTTATCTTCCTCACTAAATAAAGGCTCTTGCAAAGTAGGTTTTTGATTTTCTATGTATGTATCTTCAATTAAATTTTCGGAAAGGCTATCGGGGTAAATAATTCTGCCTGTGGGTACATCGGAGCCTGGAGAGCCGCAACTTATAATCACTAGCCCTATTAGTGGAAGAATATATGTAAAAAATCTAAATAATCGCATCACATTTTGTGATAGTATCTGTCAAATAATGGAAATAATACAAAAAAATCTTTAACTTTTCACTAAGGTAGTAATAATCAATCAAATGTAGATAAAACTTATGTATAAGAATAAGTGCAATTTATCAAGAAAGCAATTTGTAAATCTTAGGTATTGTATTTTACAACGTTAGCAGGTAGTAGCTAGACTTAAACAAATTAAAACAAAAAAGCTTTTTACGCTCTGTTTTTTGTTTTTCTAAGAACTGTAAATTTTGGTAGTTTTTTCTCAACATTTTTGTTTTCTATGTAAATTATGCGTAATACGCGCGTTTTTTTTAATATCCTACTATTAATTCTACTGCTCTTTTTATCTAATACTAGCTATGCATGGCATATAGCCGGTGCAGAATTAACCTACCGATGTTTGGGCGATCATCGTTATGAAATTAATCTTAAAATGTATCGAGATTGTTCTCGAGATGGACAACCTAATGTTGCAGGGTGGGACGATCCTATTTATTTGTACATTTTTACTTCTAAAACTAAGCAACGTTTTCGTGTAATTCCAATTTCCAAGCCGCCTATTCAAAAGGTAATACCCGAAAATGCAGCTGCCTGTGTTTTTAGTTTGCCAGAGGTTTGTTTAGAACAGGGAGTGTATCGAACGGTTATAGAACTTCCACCTTTAGAAGGAGGCTATGATATAGCTTGGGCTAGGTGCTGTCGAAATGAAAATGTTGTCAATTTATTTCAGTCTCGGGAGCGAGGAGTTACTTTTCTAGCTCATGTGCCTGGTCCGGAAAAAGCTAATTGTAATTCGATGCCTGTTTTCAATGACCGCCCTCCCCTTTTTATTTGTGCTAATAAGGAGTTTCATTATGACCATAGTGCTAAAGACCCCGATGGAGACTCCCTAGTTTATGCAATCACCAATCCTTATGATAGTCGTAATCAAATGGGCTTAGGGGCTTCTAGCGGCATGCCTGTAGTAGGACCTAATAATCCGATGGGTCCACCCGACTATATCAATACTCCCTTTAATAGAGGCTACTCTTTTTATGAGCCCTTTGGTAGGGGAGGAGTTGCTACTATTGAGCCTAATACAGGTTTTTTAAGACTTCGTCCTGTACAACCAGGTTTATACGTAATTGCTATTTCTGTTTTTGAATATCGGAAGGGGGTTTTATTAAGTGAAAATAAAAGAGATATGCAATTTGTGGTGATTAGCTGCAAAGATTTTCCTGCTAAACCCCTTATCAGTAAAGATTTAAGTGGTTATGAGCATATAGGAGATACTTTATTAATAGATGCAGAAAGTAATTTTTGTGTACCTTTTACTGTGCGTGATACTTTAGAAATAACTGCTAGCCTTAGAGCTAGAGTAGTAGGAGTAGGGGCTTTACAGGGCATTCAATTTGAAGTAAAAACTTGGGGAAATCCTTTACATGGAGACGTTTGTTGGAAGCCTGGTTGTAACTGGATAGGTAAAACTATTCCCATTGTAGTACAGGGTAGAAATACTGCTCATTGTCCTTACTATAACTATGCGTATGATACCCTGTGGGTGAAAGTTCGTCCTAAACCGCCAGTGCTAACTCGATTAAAATTAGAATTTCCAGGAAATGTCGTAGATAAAAATACTGTAATGGTGAATTTAAATGCTACCGCTTGCGTGCAATTTGAAATTGAAGCTCTTGATTGGAATGCCCACATTGTATTTTCTGCAGAAATGTTGAATTTTCAAGCAGGAGATAGGGCTCAGGTGGACTATCAGCATTTGGGCAATCGTATTGTGGGCAAGGTTTGTTGGCGAGCCCAATGTGCTGCTTTAGGAGATAAGGTAGGAGTTGTATTAAAGGGCTCAGCGGTACGAGAGTGTAGGCAGCCTAGTAGAGTCCAAGACACAATATATTTTCAGGTTCTTCCTCCTAGAAATCCTAAGCCCCATTTACAAATACGCTTAGCTTCAGGGCAAGTAATACCTCTAGATACTTTAGTAGTTTGGGTAAATGAACCTCTTTGCTTGCAATACCAATTACGAGATAGTTTACCCGCTAGTCGTTTACAAATTTTATCCAAAATAATGCTTTTGCCAGACACAGCAGCTATACACCCCTCTCCCCAAATTTTACCTCCCGATGTCGTAAGTCCTCTGGAAATAAAGGGCAAAATATGTTATCAGCCCAACTGTAAATTTTTGAATTCTACTTTAGCGATTGTAGTAATAGGGTATGATTTTGGGTTATGTAAATTAGACCATATTGTTGCAGAAACGCTCTTTATTAAGATAAGGGAGCCCTATAACCCTAAACCTTTGTTGCGGCAACATATTCCGTCGTTTTATCCTAGGATAGGAGATACTTTATTGGTATGGGCAGATAGCAATTTATGTTATGCTTTTACCTTACGTGATTCTTTACCTATAAGTCGGCATCAGTTTACAGTACTGGCAGAGGATTTTTATACAACGGAGCATTCTCTTTATAGGCCTCAGCTGTGGATTGAAACCAATCAAAATGATACTTTAGTAAAAGGCAAAATTTGTTGGAAAGCAGAGTGTAAATTTTTGAATAAAACAGTTCGTTTAATACTCACAGTAAAAGATTTTAATACCTGCCAAATGAATTATCTTTTGCAAGAAACATTGCTGGTAAGAATTAGGCAACCTTTTAATCCTAAACCTCGGATTAAATATAGCCTTCCTTCTAATTTAGTTTGGCAGCAAGATACTCTTCTTTTAGTGGCTGATAGCACTTTATGTATAGAGGTTACTTTGGAAGATCAAAATCCAGCCAGCAAACTGTATGCAGGGGCAAAAATTGAAAACCTAAGCGGAACTTCCCTGGAGTACCAGTATTTCCCTATTGTTAAAGTGCTGCCGCAAGAGAATGATACTACAGTAGTAGCTTCCATTTGTTGGAAGGCTCCCTGTAATTGGCTAGGAAAAACTATTCGAATCACTCCTTGGGGGCTTGATTCTTCCACTTGTACTTTAGGTTGGATTGTTTGGGCATCTTCGCTTTATGTCAAAATCGTTGAAAGAAAATTAGCTCCTATCCATCTTCAAACCTATTTTGAGCCCTATCCTTATAATAACGATACTGTTATTTTTTGGGTAAAAAGGAATAATTGTATTCAAGTGCAGCTAATAGATACTATCAATAAAGGAAATTTAGAGCTTAAAGCTTTTTCTCCCGTTTTATTACCTTTTAATTTTTTAGGAAATGTAGCAACTTTACTTCCTAATGAAGGCAAGGAAGTAATTAGGGCTAACTTTTGTTGGCAACCTAGTTGTACGGCCTTAGGAAAAGTAATTCCTGTTTACTTGCAAGGAAATAGTATGCTGGATTGTGCCCTAGCCCCCGTGACTATCCAAGATACCTTTTATATATATATTAAAGAGCCTATTAATAAACCACCTTACTTTGAATGGCAGCTTTCACAGAATAAAGAGCCCCTTAGAATAGGAATAGAGTATTGTTATAGTCTAAAGTTATTTGATCCTGATACTTTTACTATTTTAAGTGTTGTGGGCAAAAGCCCTACTTTTGACAAAGAATATGGTGCTGGCAGTGGAGTCAAGGTGAGTACTAGCGGCAGCAATCCTTTAAATATCGAGCTTTGCTTTAAACCTAATTGCCACATAGAAAATATGGATTATTTTATCAAACTTTGTGGTTATGATTCTTCGCTGTGTACACAGGTAGATAGCACTTGTACTTCTTTGAATTTGAAGTTGGATGATTGTCGACTTAGTTTTATTAATGTTTTTACTCCTAACCGAGATGGTATTAATGATTTCTTTTTACCCATAGAAATGCAAGGAATTGAGAAATATGAACTTCGTATTTATAACCGCTGGGGGCAGTGTGTATTTGTAGGCGAAAATGGTCAATGGGATGGTACTTACCAAGGAGAAGAGGTAGAGGAGGGAGTTTATTTTTATGTTGTTCGTTTCTTTTTATGTAGCGGAAATGGTACTAAAATAGTAGGCGAAAAAGGGGGCTCTATTACTTTATTGAGATAAAAAAGTAAGTATTTTTAAGTATTTTTATCCAAAATTATTATATGAATGAATAATATTTCTGTTTTGCATAACGAAAACTCTATTCACTATGGCTCGAGTGCTTCGAGTTTTTCTAGTGGCTATTTATCGGAAATTGTGTATGGAGGAATCGATGGTGCCATTACTACTTTTGCGGTAGTGGCAGGGGCATCGGGAGCTAATTTGAGCATTAAAACTATTCTCATTCTAGGTTTTGCTAATTTGATTGCCGATGGTGTCTCGATGTCCGTAGGGAATTATTTTTCTACTAAAGCTACGCGTGATAATTTTTATAAGCATCTAGCCAGGGAAAACTGGGAAATTGATCACCTAAGGGAGCGAGAAATAGAAGAAATACGGGAAATTTATATTGCTAAGGGCTTTCAGGGAAAGCTTTTAGAGGAGGTGGTAGAAGTAATTACGTCAGACAGAAAAATTTGGCTAGATACTATGATGAAAGATGAGCTTGGCTTGATTCTTGAAGAGAGACAACCTATTCATACAGCTCTGGCAACTTTTTTTTCTTTTTTTGCTATTGGTCTTATTCCCTTACTGGCTTTTGTATTTTCTTCATATCTACGCTTTGATACGCAGAATTTATTCTTTATTTCTTGCCTTTCTACCGGTTTGGCATTAGGTATTATAGGATATTTTAGAAGTAAGGTTACGCAGAAGAATCCATGGATAAGTGTAATAGAAACTTTAGGTTTAGGTGGATTAGCTGCTGCTATTGCCTTTTATATAGGGGTGGTACTGGAAAGGTGGGTGCTATAGTTTAATGTTTGGAAAGTATAATACTCATAGCGTTTCCTCCGAAACCTAGAGAGTTGATAAGAATGTACTGAGCTGAAGTAGGAAAAGGAGGATTGTTTAAGTAAGTGGGGTAGGGGTAAGATAGTGAAATTTGGCCTGAAAAGATAAGAAGAGCCAACTCTATATTCAGAGCTGCGGAGGCTCCTAAAAGGTGGCCTATTTTCCATTTGGTGGAATAGCAAAAGGGTAAATTATTATTGAATATAGCTTTAAGGGCATTGAGTTCGGTATGGTCGCCGGTAAATGTACCAGGAGCATGAGCTAAAATGATATCAATTTTTTGGGGTGAGATTTGAGCATGTTCTATTGCTCTTTGACAGGCTAATTCTAGAGCAAGGGCATTAGGCGTAACTCCAGTAGGGGAGGGAGATTTTTCTTGAGCTATTCCTATACCTTCGATTTGGGCTAGATATTTTTTCTGGGGTTGTATAATTTCTAGCCCAAAAATAGCACAGCCTTCGCCTAACACCACAGAATTTTTTTTCTGTATCGAAAAAGGTTCACAAGGATAAGAAGCATTAGGAGGGGATTCTGAATAAATACCTAATTTTTTCATTTGCGCCAGGGTAAACGGAGTAAGGGGGGCTTCCACCCCTCCTACTAAAATTCTATGAGTCAGGCCCGCAAGTAACCAAGCATAACCGTTAGCGAAAGCATAACTCGCCGAACTACAGGTAACAGAATGCCCAAAGGAAGCAGCTGTTAATCTTAGGTCGTTAGCTACAAAACTGGAAATATTTCCTTGAGTAGTAAGCGGCGAGGAAAGAAGAGGAACTTCTTGGGTAGTATAGAAGCTAAGTATATTCCTTTCTAGCAAAGTAGTTACGCCCCTGGAGGTTCCTATGTTCAACGCAATATTATTATCTTCTTGCCAATTGCAATTGGCTCTGGCTTTTCGAGCGGCATAGAGGGCTAAAAGTACGCATCTATCTACTTTGGCATAGTACTTATTTTCGCTTTGTAAACTCTGAAGTTGCTTTTCAAGGTCTTCTTCTAGGCGGCTTACCCAAGCTTCAAGTTGATGGTCCCATGTTAAGTAATGTTGGCAAGAATTCCATCTTGAGGCTATAGTAGAGGGGTCAGAACCTAGACAAGAAATAGAACCCCAGCTAACAATTCCTACTTTAGCTAGGGCACTATGCTTATCTGTAATTTTCATATTTTCTTAGCAGAAGTAAAATTACTATAGCTACTACCGTTCCGGGTATAAGGTACCAGAGGGTACCCCAAGCCATATATTTTAGCCACTTGGAGGAAGAGCCCTTAGACCCCCAGAAAAGTCCCACAAGATAAAGCCAAGCTACGCCATAAGTAATAAATAAAGGACCTAAATCAAAATGATTGATACCTATAAATCGAAAAATAAAATGCCAGAGGCCAGGTTCTGGTGGACCAAAGTATTTGCCGTTATTGATTACGTATATTCCATCAAATAGCATCCATCCTCCTAATAGAAGGCAAAGAAAAATAATTACATTTACTAAAATTATTTTTTTCATATTTTACCGAAGAACTGTAACCATGCCACTGCGATAATTTTTTTGCCCATTATGTTGAAATAAAATTATATAAAAATAGGTGCCGTTTTTTACTGCTTGTCCTTGAAAGTTCCCGTCCCAGCGAAAAGGGGGGGTATTTGCTTGAAATACCAGGTTACCCCACCTATCGTATATTTGTATGTTTTCTACGCACTCTAGTACTCTAGGATTAGAGGTATTAATTTCAAAAAAATCATTTATTCCGTCGTTATTTGGTGTAAAGATATTAGGAATCTCAAACCAAGCCCTATTTTGTTTGCTGAAGTGAAATTCTTTGACCATTGAGTCTTTACAACCTAATTTATTAACCACAAGGTTTTTAATTCTATATGCTCCCTCTTCTAGCTCCACTTCTAGATGTTCATTTTGTTGAGGTTGTAATTTTTCATTAATCCACCAATAGACTTTTTGAATTTGATTATCTACTTGCGCTTTGAGCAAAGTAGCCAGGGTGCATGGAGGCTCTATAATTTCGAATTGGGCTTTAGGAAGTTCCCAAATTTCTATGATTTTACTAAAAGTATCTGCGCAGGGGGTATTTTCATTAATAATGTGGATAATAGAATATTTTCCAGCCTTTTCAAAGATGTGAAAGGTATCTTTCTGTATATAAGAAGCTAAAACAGGTTCGCCAACTATCCATCGATAGCTGAAAGCTTCAATACTTTGGCTAAGGAGAGGAACTTTTCTTTCACAGCTAGAATTAGCCTCGAAAAAGGCCTTTGCATTGCTTGAAATATTAAATGTATCAGTTTTTTGAGTGAGGCAGCCATTATTACTATTAGTAGCAATGATTTTTACAAAGTGTTTCCCTTGGGTAAAGGTTATAATCGGGTTCAGCTCGGTGGAGGTTTTGCCATTACTAAAAGTCCATTTCCAGGTATCGGCTTCACTTAAATTTTTGAGATAAAATTTTTGCTCTAGGGCGCAAGCTTGTGGTTCTCTTTCAATGATAAATTGAGGCAAAGGGAAAATAATAGTCTCTTTTTCTAGGGTATCTCCACAAACATCACCTTCGTCAATAGTTAAGCGAATAAAGTGCTTACCGTATGGAACTAATGTAAGGCTTAGCGAGTCTTTTTTGCCCCATAATTTTATATTGTTTCCAATTTGGTAGTGATATAGTTTTCCGCCCTGACTTTTATCAACAATTATTAGGTGATTTCCGCAAATTTTTTCAGGTACTATTAACTCTGCCCGAGCTTTATTTTGGGGGATGATAATTTTTTTTATGATTGAATCTTGATAGTTACATACTCCAATTCCCTTTACTTTTAGTTTAATGAATTTTTCCCCTTTTTGCGTGAATCGGTAGTTAAAAGGGTCAAAGGTTTCAAAAAATTGGCCATTATACACTTGCCAAACTTCTTGGCTAGCATTTTGAATAAAAGGTAGAAGACGAATACCGCCACAAGAATCTAGTAGTTGAAAATCAAAATTTACTTGAGGAGGAGGTTGTAGATGTACACTTTTTGAAAGAAAAGTTCCACAGTAGGAGGCGGTATCTAGATATTGAGTGATAGTATAATCACCTCCTTGAGCGTAAGTATAAGTGAATATTCTTCCTGGGTTGCGTAAAATAGTACCATCTCCCATACTCCACGTGACATTATTAGCGTTAGCAGAGGTATCCACAATAGTTAGTTGTAACCCGCAAATACTATCTGGAGCGATAAAACCTGGTCGAATAATAGGAGGAATTGTAATAGTAAAGCGGGCTGTATCTGTAATGTTACATTTATCTATATTTTTTGCAACGAGGGTGACAGTGTAAGTGCCCGGCTGCTTGAAATGATAAATACCAGGCGATTTTTCTAGTGAGCTATCGCCATTGCCAAAGTACCACTTGAATTCTTTTGCGCCTTTGCTTAAGTTAATAAACTCAATTTTGTCACAAGCGTCTGCTATTTTAAATTTTGCTTCAGATCGAACCAGAAGGTCAAAATCGAATTTAAATGCCCCTGTAAGGCATTGTACTCCTTGTTGCCAATTTCTACTAAAGGCATTAGGAGTGGTGGGAAACAAATTTGTTGTATTGGTTCTATCTACTAAGCATAAGCAGCTAGATTGATAAATAATACCATTTTTATCAAATCGGTTAGTTCCCCCATGTTGATGTTCGTCTATGTTGCTATTTCCAATGAAGGTTGCAAAAGAAAGTTGCTGCATATTGGGGCTAAAAGCAATAAGGTAGTAGTTGGATTTATCTGTTCGTACGTTATAGGGATCTTCGGTATAGGGCATGTTTCGAGTGGAGCCTTCAAACTTGTTAGTAGCTGTACTACGAAATCCTCCCCATCCACTTAAGTATATGTTTTCACAGATATCTACCAGCATAGCTGAAAGCGTAATATCGATATCTCCATTTCCAGAGCCAAAACGACTGGCAAAATAAGGAGCTGCTAGATTAGGAGGAAATTTTACTACAAATTGACCACTATTAGGATTATTATAAATGCCAGGTGGAAAAATAGGAAAGTTTCCGCGGGTTTGGCCAGCCACATAAATATTATCTTCTTTATCTAAATCTAAAACAAGCACTTGGTCAAAGTTATTAGTGCCCACAAAGGTGGAGTATAGAATGCGTTGGCCATCTCGGCTTACTACTGCTACAAAACCATCGGCATTACCTCCTTGGTAAGTGGGTTGCCAGGCATTAGGTGTTGTAGGAAAGTTATTTGAGGTGGTTCCTCCTACTACAATAATCTCATTGTTACTATTAACGCGTACTCCGTAGCCGGCTTCATTGTTACTACCACCTAAGAAAGCAGCCCAGTGTAGAGAATCCAAGTTGCTACTGAGTTTAACTAACACGGCATCGAATAAACCTCGATTGTTATTTGAAAAAGTAGGGCGAGACTGGGGTAATGAGGTAGAGTTACTAGAACCAAATATAATTATATTACCTTCCTTATCTAGATTAATTTCGCCACGACTATGATCTATATAAAACAAGGCTAAGGGAGAGTTGATATCGGCTATTCCGTCCGTACCTGGACCCCCAAAGAAAGTAGACGCCAAAAGCGCGGAACCATCCTTACTTAGTTTGCTAATACAAAAATCCAAGTTGCCAGCAATGCCAGCTTGTATTTTACGATTGATTATAGGGTAAGTGTTGTCATCGGTTACGCCTAGTATTAGTAGGTTGTCTTCATTATCGGTGATGAGGCTTAGTGGGAATTCATTTCTAGAGCTACTATTACCACCTATGTACGTTACCCATATTGTTTGGGTACCTAGGGGGTTAAATTTATAAATTACAATGTCATAGCCGTTACGAAAGTTCCTTTGGTAAGCACCAGGGGTTGTTGGTATGCCATTGTTATCAGCTATACTTCCTGTAAATAGGCTACTATCAGAACCAAATGTAGATGTATAACCTAGATTAATAGTAAGAGGACTCCTTGCACCACTAAAAGTTGAAAAAATAAGTTGAGGATCTATAATAAGACTATAGCTAGGGTCGTAGTTTTCTGTTATCTCGAATTTTACTTTATTTCCTTCAAGGAGTACAAATTGACATGAAATATTCTTTTTTACTCCTTCAATAATTTGATAGGCTTTGGGAGCTAGCTCATAAGTTTGGTGGATTGAGGTAGAAATTATTAGGTTGCCCTGCTCATCTAGTTGTAATTTTTCTATACCCGTGTATTGTAAAAGAATATTTTGGTAATTAGCATAAGGTGCAATGATAAAATCATACTTTAGTTGGTGATTATCGTTATAAAACTTCAAATCAATATTAGGGTAGAGATTATGATAAATTATTTCTTGATAGTTTCTGACATAACTTGCCCATTTTTGAGGATTGTTGCCAATAAAATAGTTTTTATAAGTAGCGATTGGAAATTTTTTTGATAAACTAGGCTGGGGATTGGCATTCAAGAATGTTAGGAAGTAAGTATGTCCTTTGATAGTAATATCGTGGTTATGTTCTAAGCAGTGAGGAAGAGAATGGTTAGTATTTTCTAGTACTTCAAAACGAAAAATTAATTTATTCTTTTCGAAAAATAAATCACCTCCTTCTTGAAGCAAGGTTTTGAAGAGAATATTTTGTGGCCATTGTCCTTTATTTTCTTCAAAGAGGTTAGAAAACGAATGAGAAATGAGCAGGGAATCAACACTTTTAGGACTTGCCTTAATTTTAATTGGTGCTATTGCAAGCCAAGAAAGATAAAAATATATAATAACGATACAAAGCTTGTGCATTTTTTGAGGTAAGTTAAATAGAGCGGAATTTATTAAAAAAATATAAATACTCAAATATTGGTTTCTTGATTAAGAAGATTAGACTAGCTAGGAGTAGAAGATAAGCTTTAATGAGAAGAGAAGGACAATAATTATTGTATATAGCAAAAAGATTATAGCAGGGATGAAACAAGTGGGAGCAATATTTTTTTTATAAAGTAGCCAGTTAAGTAGAATTTTTTCAAAGCTAAAAGCAATTAAAGTAGCAATAGCTGCGCCTGTGGTTCCTAAAAAGTAGGTTAATACAAAAGAAAGTATAATATGAAGTAAGCACTCCAAAATAGTAATTAAATAGCTTTGTTTCCAGAGACCTAAGGCATTCACTAGAGTTTGAGGGAATAGAGCCCTTGGAATCACTAATAGGAGGTACCAATCGAAAATCTTCCATGCGTTGGTAAATTTTTGAGCAAAAAGAAATTCAAATAAAGGCCTACTGAGTATAAGAAAAAGTATGTTAGAGAGAAATAGGATGTGCAATACTTCTTTGGATTTTTTCTTAATAAGTAGCAGGGTAATATGAGAGAGTTGGTGAGGCTGAACTTTTGTTTTGCTTAGGAGAGCTGTAGCGCTAGTAGAAAAGCTATTAGCAATAATTAAAGATACGGGTAGTTCTCTAGCGCTATTGCGGTATTCTATAAATTCCACTGGGGAGCATAAGGCTTCTACTATCCATAAATTGATGTATACCCCTAGTCCCCCAAAAAGGGCTTTCAAAAAAGGATAAATTAAGTTTTTTGTAGAGAGCTTAAAGTCTCTAAGAGATAATTTTAATGCGCTTTTAGGAATAAGGTATAATAATATTATAAATTTTATTAGATAGTATAAAACAAGAATGCTAAAACAAGAATTTATTGATTTAGTGCTAATAAATACATATAAAAATAATGCTATAAAAATTATAAGTAATACTACAGAAATATAAAATGTTATGTATTTTTTTAGTATAAACGTATAATATTCTAAAATAGAAGATATCACAAAAAATAGAGTATATAAGAATAGTATAATACTTAATTCATGATTATTTAATTTATAATAAGCGACTAAGGCTAATAGCATTGCACTAGTAATGCCATGAATAATAAGCCAGCTAAAACAATGTTTAATTAAAGTAGTATTATTTTCTTTTTTTATGCTAGCAGAAAAATATTGTAAACATGCCCAAATAGAGGCAAAGGTAAAGGTAGCCAGCCAGATGCTGATAATTTCATATTGAGCAACCAGCTGGGGAGGGGAAATTAGGCGAGCAAAAAGAATACTTGCTAGCCAATTAAGGGCAAATTTAAGGAGTTCATATAAGGTAAGACCATATCGTACAAAATACTTAGCAAGCAAACTAAACTTAGAAGTTTTAATTAATTATTTTGAGAGGCCTGGGCAGTAAGCTTAGCAGCTAGCTCATGCCCTAAATAATTATCAATAATAAAGTGAATAATGTATAGTAAGGGCGTAAGTAAAATGGCTACTACAAATTTATAAATGTAATTAACGATTCCAATCGATAAAACTTGCGCCATATTCCAGTTTCCGCCAATAAAAAAAGCGATATACAAAACTACAAAGCTATCTACTAGCTGGGAAACTAAAGTAGAGCCTGTGGCACGGAGCCATATTTTTTTGCTACCCGTAATTCTTTTAAGACGATGAAAAACAATTACATCTAGCAACTGAGAGATAAGAAAACTAGTAACGGAAGCAATAATAATCCACATACCTTGTCCAAAAATTTTGCGAAAGGCTAAATCCATATTTAAAGCTGTTTCTTTATCGATGCGCCAAAAATCGGCAGGGGTAAGTTCGATAGTGATAAAAGCAATAAGAAAGGCGTATAGAATTAAGCCTACGGTATAGAAGGATAAGATACGAACCCCCTTTTTACCAAAATATTCATTAATAATATCACTCATAATAAAAACAATAGGCCAGAGGATTGCTCCAGCGGACATATTAAATCCCAGTGCATCTTCTGAAAAGAAGCTAAACTGAAAGCTATCAAAGCCTAGGGTCTGTTCTAAAGAAAATATTTTGACTCCAATGAACTCTGCTAAAAGAGCGTTAGTAATGAAAATTAAGCCCAGAACTAAAAAAAGTCTATCTACTTTATTGGTCATGGCTAATCATAGGAGCTCGAGGTCAAATAAATAGCCTTCTTTAGCTAATTCGGTATGCGGAAATATGTTTTGCGCTTCTATTAAATGCTGCGAAAGAATAGGATAACGCGCAGAAAAATGTCCGATGATTAATTTTTGCACGCAGGCTAAAGAGGCTATGGTAGCTGCCTGTGCTGCGGTAGAATGGTAGGTGGCCTCGGCGTTTTGCGTATGTTCTTCCAAAAAGGTAGCCTCATGATACAATACATGCACGTTTTTAATAAAATTCACAATTTCTGGGCTAAAAGCAGTATCACTACAATAAGCATATGAATAAGAGGGGGGCGCTTCACCAAGAAATAATTCGGCAGAAAATTTTTCTCCCTTTTCATTAATGTAATCGTTTCCTGCTTTTATTAAGCTGAAATAATTTTTAGGTACACCAAGCGCATAGGCCTGGTGTACTAAAAATTTACGTTTTTTCGGCTTTTCTACAATTTTATAACCATAGGTAGTGATTCGATGCTTAAGGGGAAAGCTCCAAATAGTAAGGTGCTTATTTTCATACACTACCGTTGCGCTCTTCTCATTTTCAATTTCGATAAAACTTAACTTGTATTTAACAAACGACTCTGTTAAAAATAGTACCTTTTCTACTAATTCTCTCAAGCCAATAGGTCCTATTACAATTAAGGGTTTTTCACGGTTTAGGATACTCATAGTAGTGAGTAAACCTGGCAGTCCTAAGACGTGATCGCCATGCAAATGGGAAATTAAAACAACTTCTAGGTTATTGTACCTAATTCTGTACTTTTGAAGCTGAAATTGTGTGCCTTCTCCGCAATCAATTAAGAAAAACTTGTCATTGTGAGTTATCAATTGGGAACTAGGAAGTCTACCATAAGCGGGTATAGCAGAACAAGTACCTAGTATTCTGACATTAAACATTTTACATAAAGAGAGAACTTATTTTTCTTTATTCTCTTCTTCCTCCTCTTCTATATCATCTATATCTTCCCAGTCTTCTTCGTCTTCCCAATCTTCATCGTCCCAATCCTCTTCTTCTTCGTCTTCCCAATCTTCATCGTCCCAATCCTCGTCGTCAAAGTTATCATCTTCAAATTCTTCGTCTAGCCAATCTTCATCTTCTTCCTCATCTATGTCGTCTTCAAAATCATAATCTTCTTCTTCTAGCTCCTCCTCTTCTTCTATTTCAGCCTCAGAATTTAGAATAAGGGGTGACACCACAAAATTAGATAGTAAGTTTAGTAAGAATGAAGAATTTTTTATCCCTTCACTTACTAGCTTTAAAGCCTCCTGTTTTGAATTAGGGGCTATATTTAAAACACTTGCAAAATAAGAAGCTTTTAATGAGTCGATACTCTGAACTCTTTTGGGCGCTAACGGCATGGAAGAGTTCTCGAAAGCTTCTTCCCAAAATAAATAGATGTTGTTATTAGCCATTAAAGTAAATGCTTTTTGGTTCAAAACGAATTTGTAATATTTTGTTGCGTAAAACAAGTTTTTCATATACCTTGTAATCTGTTGCTTAAATTGATTGCTAAAATATTATAATTTCTTAAAACAAACTAAAACAAATAACCTTTTTCAAGCACCCTTGAGTAGGCAAAATAAAGTCCAAAATAATTACTTAGATTCGATATTAACAATTAAGGTTCAACTTTTTTTAAGGGTTATTTAGGAGCTTAATTTTGAGGCCAGTAATTCCATGTTGTGGCTTTAATATTAGTCTTTTACAGCTGCTGTATAATTTTGGAATTTATTTATTATTTTATATTCTAATGTCTGAAATAATCTCTTCTAACGAAAAGAAGCCTTATAAAAATAAAAGCAAAAGCTACGAAGCTATCCCAGCAGGGGCAGGTAAAGTACCTCCTCAGGCAATAGAGGTGGAGCAAGCAGTACTGGGTGCATTAATGCTCGAAAAAGATGCACTTGCAAAAGTAATCGATACTTTAAAACCTGAAGTATTTTATAAGCCTGCTCATAAATATATATATGAGGCAATTTTAAAGTTATTTCAAAATTCTGAGCCTATCGATTTAATTACTGTTACTCAGCAACTAAAGGCAATAGGTAAACTAGAAGCTTGTGGCGGTCCTCTATATATCACGCAACTCTCTGCAAGAGTTGCTTCTGCTGCTAACTTGGAATATCATGCCCATATTATTGTTCAAAAATATATCCTTCGTGAAATCATCCGAGTTTGCGGGGAAATTTCTAATGCTGCTTTCGAGGAATCTACAGATGTTTTTGACCTGTTAGACTCAGCCGAACAACAATTCTACGCCCTATCGGGAAATAATCTCAGAAAAGAATCTTTATCCATGGATGTACTAGCACTCAAAACTTTACAAAAACTGGAAGAGCTAAAAAATAAGGGAAGTAGCATAACTGGCATTCCTACGGGCTTCAAAAAACTGGATGAAATGACAGCCGGCTGGCAAAAGTCTGACTTAATAATTGTGGCGGCACGCCCTGCTATGGGAAAAACAGCTTTTATTTTATCTATAGCACGTAATGCAGCCGTTTTAGCTAATAAAGCAGTAGCTATTTTTTCATTAGAAATGGCAGCTACTCAGTTAGTACAACGGCTACTTTGTGCAGAGGCAGAGCTAGACGCTCAAAAAATGCGAACCGGCAACTTAGATGAAAACGAGTGGCGTCAACTTAATGCTAAAATTGCCCAGCTTATCAAAGCACCAATTTACATAGATGATACACCCGCTCTAGCTATCCATGATTTACGTGCTAAATGTCGACGCCTAAAAATGGAAAAAAATATCGACATGGTGGTAATTGATTATTTACAATTAATGCGAGCAGAAAATGTAAAAGGGGCCAATCGAGAGCAGGAGATAGCTAGCATTTCTAGAAGTCTTAAGCAATTAGCTAAGGAGCTTGAAATTCCAGTGATTGCACTATCGCAGTTAAGCCGAGCTGTTGAAACCCGCGGGGGGGATAAAAGACCCATGCTTAGCGACTTGCGTGAATCGGGTAGTATTGAGCAAGATGCCGACGTAGTCATGTTTCTATATCGCCCCGAATACTATGGGCTATTAACCGATGAGGATGGTAACCCTACACAAGGAATTGCAGAAGTAATTATTGGTAAACAGCGAAATGGACCAGTAGATAAGGTGCGCCTTCAATTTATCAGTCGCTTTGCTAAGTTTATGGATTTAGAGGGAGAGGAAAGCTTATCATTTAATTTTGGCCCTTCCGGTGTGGCATCTAACTTTTCTCCTTCCACTTCTTCTGTCTTAGCACCAAGAGAAGAACTTTCTTCAGCTCCCGCACAAACAAGAACTATTATTTTGCCCTCTAGTATGAATAATACTCCTCCTGATGAGGAAGATGATTTTGAAATTCCTTTTTAATGTTTAATGCATATCTAAACAATAATTTTGTTTTTATTAGTTCTACATATGAATAACTAGAAGCATACAGTATGATAGCTTTTCTAATTTTTTATAAAATTTTCATAAAAACAGTACCCAGTAAAAATTTTTGATAGCTTTAAATATGGTGTTTATCTATTATGTCTAGGATTACTATAAAATTAGTATAAACTCTCCACATATTAATAATTACATTATCTGTGCCTACTGTAACTAAAATAAAAATTATAATAATAAGGGGAGATAGGAGAAAAAAATATACTTCTTATTTACTTTTTGCTAATTTTTGTAGAATAAGTCTAAAGTAAAAATTAGATTATTTTATGTTATATAATAATATAATAAAATATTTTTTGATAATAATTTTATAAAATAAATTTTATAAATAATGAATATAAAGATTGTAGCTATTATTATTTTATTTTCTTTGTGTATTTTAAATTTCTTAAAAGCTCAAGAAAAAAGTGAAATTCCCAATTATTGTTGTAACCCTAATAATCTTAAGCTTTTAGGTGATTCTGCTAGAAATTGGCGTTTTACAGATATTCGCCCTACTGAAAAATTTGATATCCTTTTTAATAAGGGTTTTGAAATATTTTCACCGGTGCTGGATACAGGAAATAAACAATATCAAAGTTTGCTAATTAATAATATTAGTTCGGGCACTAACTTTATTGGATTAAGCTTTAATTGGATTCTTACACCTAAAATAGCCATTAAAGTACAGCCTGGCTTTTCTTTTTATAGTATAATTTTTAACCAAAAATTTAATATTTTAGAAACCCAAGAATTTATAAAAGAAGATATTCTTCGAATTAGGTTCAATTGTCAGTACTTTGAGGTACCTATAGGCTTAAATTATATAGTAATAAGAGATAATAGAAAAAGGCTAATTTTTTATACCGAATTAGGGGCTACTTTAGGCGTAAAAACAGGATCTAGTTTACATATTGCTTTTTCAAAATTAAATAATGTGATACAGCCAGAATTAAGCATAGGAAATATACCAGAGGTAAATATATGGAGAGGAGGTTTTTATACTAAAATTATATATCGTATTTTGGGCATATGGGCTTTTTATAAATTTAGTGATTTTTTTACAGAAAGTAGAAATAATTATAGGCTTCCTCAGTTAGGAAGGCTAGAACTAGGCTTTACTTTTGTTTTATGAGAATTAGAGGACAAGTTGCACTTCGTGAGGCAAAAAATTAATAATATTTCCATAGAAATCTTGAACCATGAGTTTTCCCTGAGTAGTAACCCCAATAATTTTTCCCTCAAACAAATAATTACTTTCGGGAGTACTCATTCTA
Organism: Bacteroidia bacterium; assembly: GCA_025057395.1. Taxonomy (GTDB): domain Bacteria; phylum Bacteroidota; class Bacteroidia; order J057; family JANWXU01; genus JANWXU01. Next base: position 19,531 of record JANWXU010000005.1, read on the forward strand.
TGAAATTTTTTTATCTCATTTTTGAATAAAAGTTGTTGATTATATTGGGTTAGTAATTCTTGGAATTGATGGTTCTTTAACTGTAAGTAAAAGTATTCAAAATGTTCTAATATTTTGGACAAAATAGTTGAAATATCCCATATTTTATTGGTTAAGCGGAATAGAGAAGTAGCATTAGGTAAAGCTGTAAAGTTTTGTTGATTGATATTAACTCCTAGCCCTATGATAGCGTTTTCTAAAAAGTATCCCTGAATATGAGTTTCTATTAAAATACCAGCAATTTTTTGAGAATAGGCATAAATATCATTGGGCCACTTGATAAAAAAAGGAATAGAATGGGTGGTGGCGAAAGTTAATCCTTTTTGGATAGCTAAGCTGCTGATAATATTTAGATAGAATGATTGAGAGGCCTTCAGAAAAGAAGGATAGAGCAAGAGAGTAGCTAGAATATTTTTTCCTCGCTCTGCTAGCCAAGTGTTTGATTTTTGGCCGCGCCCCTGGCTCTGATAAGCTGCAGTGATAAGTAAACCTTCCGGACCTTTAGGTATATATTGACGTGCGTAGTTATTAGTAGAGTCTATTTCTTCAAGATGAATATGAGTTTTCCCTATAAATAATGTTGTTAAATTTAGCATTGGATTGTAACTTGTAATAAATAAAAATTATGGTGCATAAAACTTTTCAAAACTCTTCTTGGAATCCCTTGGTAAATACTATTATTGACGGTATTCTAGAGAAAAAAGGCTTCGATATTAAAGTGCTCGATTTGAGGCAGATTCCTAATAGCATTACCAATTTTTTTATTATTTGTAGTGGAAGTTCAGATACTCAAAATAGTGCGATTTACGACTCTGTTAAAAAATTTACCACTGAGCGACTTAATGAAAAACCTTGGAAGACAGAGGGGCTAAGGAGGGCAGAATGGATCATTATGGATTATGTGAATGTGGTGGTACATATTTTTTTACCTAGGGTAAGAGAATATTACAAACTCGAAGAGCTATGGGGGGACGCTCAAATTACTGAAATTGAAGAGGGTAAAATGCGTATTCTTACTTAATTTCTTATATTTTTTTACTTAGTTGCGGTTATCAATAATTTCAACTCCAGGATATTGCTCAGGATTAAATTGAAAAATAGTATCTTGTAAGTTACTATTTACTTGTAGGTCGGTAATTAAGTAGCTTACTATTGTACCATTACGATTATAAATCTTCAGTTGATTAGGAAGAAGTTTATTTTTATCAATCCAGATTTCAATCTTAAAATAGTCTAAGTGGCCGCTTATAGGCAACATAATGATTTTATCAGAGGGTGTGTTGTTAATATTTTCTTCTTTATCATATTTATACTTCATATTTTTCTGAGAAATAAAAAATATTTTTTCGGGACTAAACCCCTCTTCTGGATCGTAATTGGAAATGGTAACTTCCTTTTCTTTTTTCAAATAGTTCCAGAGCGTTTTTCCGTCACAAATGATAATTTGCTCATCTAAGTCTATGTAAAATTTGTTTTTTTTGAGTTTTAATTTTCCTTTATAATGAATACCCTCCTTAGCATGAATTGATTTATAAAGGGTTTTTTTGAAGCTAGCACTTAAATCTTGTAAATTATTAACTTTATTGCTGGTATTCTTGAGGATTTTTTCTGCTACAGGGTCAGCTTGAATCTTTACTTGGCTTTGACTAAAAGAAGGTATTGGAGAGATAGCAACCCCCCAAAAAATGCAGAGTAATATGCAACAAAGTCCTTTGAGCCTCATTTTAGGTATATTCAATTCTGTAATAAATACAAGAGAGACAGCAAAATCTATTCCTAAAATAGCAATAAGTGAAATATTTTCCAAAAGAATTGAACAGCTAATTGTATTTCTAGAAACTTAATGTACTTAAGTTTTGTATTTGCATTAGATGGAAGAAAAAAAACTGATTATTATAGCTGGGCCTTGTAGTGCAGAAAGCGAGAGTCAAATTCTAGAAACAGCCATTGCACTAGCTAATACTAATTCTATTTCCTACTACAGGGCAGGTTTGTGGAAGCCCAGAACCAGGCCCCATACTTTTGAAGGGGTAGGAGCAATAGGTATACCATGGCTGCAAAAGGTCAAAGAAATTACGGGTATACCTGTTATTGTGGAAGTAGCCCAGCCGCAGCACCTAGAACTGGTGATACAAGCCGGTATTGATGCTATTTGGATAGGCGCACGTACTACTACTTCCCCCTTTGCAGTACAAGCCCTGGCAGATGCTTTGAAGGGATGCAGTGATATACCCGTATTTGTGAAAAACCCTGTGAATCCTGATATACAGCTCTGGATTGGGGCTATTGAAAGAATACAAAATGCAGGTGTCACTCATATCTATGCTATTCATAGAGGGTTTTCTGGAGTAGAAAAAGGAAATTTTCGAAATCCTCCGCAGTGGCAAATCGCAATTGAATTTAAAAGACTAAGAGAAGATATTCCCCTTCTTTGTGACCCTAGTCATATTTGTGGAAATACAAACATGTTAGCCTCTGTCGCCCAGCAAGCTCTTGATTTAAATATGCAGGGGCTTATGTTCGAGGTACATATTAACCCTGCGGCTGCTTTAAGCGATGCAGCTCAGCAAATTACGCCAGCAGCCTTTCAACAACTTATGAAACAACTAGTAGTACGAAAAGAGAATTGCTCTAACTACTTTTTCGAATATATGTTAGAAGAATATCGTAGGCAAATTGATAAAATTGATACAGAACTTATTCAACTTTTAGCACAGCGAATGAGTTTTATTGCAAAAATAGCTAACTTAAAAAAAGAAAACGCCGTAACTATCTTGCAAATTCGCCGCTGGAATGAGATTATCCAAAATTGTCTTAAACAAGCGGAAATGGTGGGGCTACGTTACGAATTTCTACAACAAATTTTTGATCTAATTCATAGAGAAGCAATTACGCAGCAATCTTTACTTATGAATAATAATGAAAGTGAAGTTTGTGTCTCCTAGGTGTTTTGTTATCCCTTTATCATGGGTTCCATCTTCGCCAGCTCTGGGCATAATACTCTACCAGTTTCATTTTATCTAAATTATTGACCGTCAAATTATCAATATCTTCAATTTTCATATCCTGTGGAAAAGTAAAAAAAGAAGACCAAATAGGAGGTTTTATGTATTGGGTAGGAATCTTAGAAAAATATTTCTCCACCTCCAAAGTGACAATTTGTTCAAGCCGCTTCTTTATTTCTGTGCTATTGCTAGCTAAAATAAACCCCCAGGAGCCAAAAGAAGGAACATAAGTATGGTAGGGCAGCGTAGCATCAAAAACTGATTGCAGGGTACGCTGAATACACCAAAAAGCTAGGGGGGCATAATAGGGTGAAGTAGCTTGAGTTACAAAAATACCCTTATTGCTAAGCACTCTTTTAATCAGCATATAAAATTCTAGGGTGTACAGCTTAGCTACCGAAGGTTCGCTAGGATCAGGCAAATCAGCAATAATTAAATCAAAAAAAGTTTCAGTCTCTTCTATAAATTTAAAAGCATCTTTATGAATAATCTTCACCTTAGGATTCTCAAGAGCACCTCGATTAATTTGTTTTACTAAAACATGGTTTTTACAAAGTTGCGTAACTTTTTCGTCTATATCTACCAGGTAGATACTATCAATTCTAGGATTTTTTAATAATTCTTTAGCAGCTAAGCCGTCTCCACCGCCGAGAATCAAAACTTTTCTTATCCACGGGTTACACACTAAGGGAACATGTACGAGAGGCTCATGATAACGATATTCATCAATAGAGCTGAATTGCAGGTGATTATTTAGATAAAGCCTTATATCTTGTTTATATCGAGTCAACACAATTTTTTGGTACTTGCTTTGTTCGAGGTAGATAACTTCGTCTTGATAAAGGTTTTTTTCGAAAAATAATTGCAAGTTTGTTGAGTACAATAGTCCTGCAATTAACAAGCCGGAGCAAAGTAAGGAAAAGAAAAGTAGTTTTTTGGCGTGAAGAATTTGCTTTCCTAGTAGCAAAATACTTACAGAAGCAATGAGCAGATTAATAAGTCCTATTACAAAGGCGGTTCGCATAGTTCCTAAGAAAGGAAGAAATATTATAGGAAACAGAATAGAAGCTAGAAGAGCTCCTAAATAATCAAAGGCGAGAACTTTAGCCAGTGTTTCTCTTAGGTTGCTAAAGCTTTTGATAATTCTTGTTAAGAGAGGAAGTTCTAGCCCTACCAATGTACCTAGAGCTGCCACTAATAAAAAAGTAAGGATATAAAAGCTATCTGTAAACGCAAAGAAACTATGGAGTAAAAAGCAAGAGGCTCCACCTGCTAAGCCTAGAATTATTTCAATAACTATGAAGTAATACAATAATTCTTTTTTTATGAATCTGGATAGATAGGCTCCTAGACCCATAAATGACATGAAAAATCCGATAGTCAAAGAAAAATGTAAAATGCTACTTCCTAATAAGTAAGTTGTTACGGTACTTACTAATAATTCATAAAAAATACTGCAGGCTGCAACAATGAATATTGATATTAGTAGAAAAGGGGAAAAAAGTCTAGTACTTTTGGTACTTATAGAAGGTGTGAAATTCGGCATAGCTTTTCCTTTTAGGAAGCAATAGCTGCCGCAATAATAATGCAAAGTCCTAAAATAAATGCACCCGCTACAATACCTAGGGGTACATTATGATCTTCTACTAATTGCTTAGAAAGTTCTCCAGGAATAATCCAGTCTATTACTTTATAGGCTAAAATCGCCATTCCTATTCCGATAGCCCCATAGATTAGAGTAGCTAAAATACCATATAGTAATTTTTCCCCCTGTGTTGCTTGCAACGCAGTATCTAAAAGGAAAGCTGATAAACTCATAATTTTTTATTTTTTAGAATAATTGTTTTTTTTGCATAAAATTAACTAATAATAGCAAAAGCCTGAGATCTAGTCAATTTTTTATTTTTTAGCGGAACTAAAAAGATTCAAAATTTATTACTACGCTAGCTAGAATATACTGACTAAAACATACTAACTAATGGAAGTTTCAATATCGGGTGCTGTTTCTGTTCTACCCAGGATAGGGGATAAAGCCCCTGATTTTGAGGCCCTTACCACTATTGGTACTATTAAATTTTCCGAGTATGCAAAAAATAGTTGGGTTATATTATTTTCTCATCCTGCAGATTTTACTCCGGTGTGTACCACAGAGCTAGTAGAATTTGCTAAGGAAATAGATTTTTTCAATAAGCACAATACAAAGTTAATTGGCTTAAGTGTGGATAGCATTCATTCTCATATTGCTTGGGTGCAAAATATCAAAGAAAAGCTGGGGGTTACACTTTCTTATCCCCTAGTAGCAGATATTTCCATGAACGTGGCGCGTCTTTACGGCATGTTGCACCCCGGAGAGAGTCAAACGGCTACCGTACGAGCAGTTTTTTTTATCGATCCGCACATGACTATTCGCCTAGTTTTGTACTATCCCTTGAATGTAGGGCGCAGTATGGAAGAAATCAAGCGAGTATTGATAAGTTTACAAACTGCCGATAATTATAGTTGTGCTTTGCCCGCAAATTGGCAGCCAGGTCAAAAAGTGATTGTTCCCCCTCCTAAAACATTGCAAGAATTAGAAGAAAGGGTGAAGGCAAACTACGAAAAAGTAGATTTTTATTTAGCAAAAAGAGAACTCTAGTAATGCCCTCATTACAGGCTATAGAAAAGCTAATTGGCAATACTCCTATATTTGATTTTAGTTTTCTTTCCCCTTCTTCTTCCGTTCAGCTTTGGGCAAAGCTGGAATGGCTCCAAATAGGGGGAAGTGTAAAAGTAAGGCCTGCCTTCTTTATCCTTAAAGAAGCCATCTTAAGTAATAAGATACAAAAGGATACTATTCTCTTGGACGCAAGCAGTGGCAACACAGGAATTGCATATGCTACTCTAGGTCGTGCCTTAAACATTCCAGTCACTTTGTGTGTGCCCGAAAATATTTCAATAGAGCGTAAATTTATATTGCAAACTTTAGGAGCAGAACTGAGGTATACCTCTAAATTCGAAGGCACTGATGGCGCGCAGGAAGTAGCCCAGCAAATCTACGAAAAGGAGCCCCAAAAATATTACCTTGCTAATCAGTATGCAAACGAGGCTAATTGGAGGGCTCATTATGTAACTACAGGTCCTGAAATTTGGCAGCAAACTTCACAATCAGTTACCCATTTTGTATGCGGCTTGGGTACAACAGGCTCTTTTACGGGTATAGCTCGCTATTTAAAGCAGCAAAATTCTAGTATTCAAACTATTGCCTTGCAACCCTCGCACGCTATGCACGGCTTAGAAGGATGGAAGCATTTGGAAACAGCAATAGTACCCTCTATATTCGATCCTACATTAGTTGATGAGTACATTAGTATTGATACCCAAGAAGCTTATGCAGCAATAAAAACTTTTGCTAGGAAAAGTGGTCTTTTTCTTAGTCCCTCCTCAGCAGCTAACTTGGTGGGACTATTGAAAGTAGCTCGGCAGGTATCTAAAGGAGTACTTGTAACACTTTTACCTGATAGCGGAGAAAGATATTTTGAAGTACTAAAGGATACTTTACCAAGTTTATGAAAACAATTACTTTTACTTCTCCTGCCTGGGACTATATATTGATGCAAGCTATTAAAGATTTTCCCCATGAAACCTGTGGTTTCTTTTTTGGTTTTGAGGAAGAAGACCGAAGATGTATTACACAGGCTATGGCGGTGAAGAATGCAAGTATAGAAAATAAAGAACGTCGTTTTTCTATTAATTCTCAGGATTATATCAGGGCTGAAAAATTTGCTCTGCAAAATCATACTACTTTGCTAGGAATTTATCATTCACACCCTAACCACCCGGCGCACCCCTCTTTACATGACCTTAATAATGCACTGCCTTTTTTCTCTTATCTTATTGTTTCTGTATATGATAAAATTTTTCATCAAGCTACTTGCTGGCGCTTAAACGAAGAGGGAGAACGTTCTTTTCATGAAGAAGAATTAATTTTACCATCATAATTCCATCATAATTAAGATATGGCAACGATTATTATTCCTACACCTTTGCGAAAATTTACACAATCTCAATTTACTTTTGAAACTACTGCTAAGACGGTAGGCGAAGCCATCAATGAGTTAATTAATTGCTATCCCGAGCTTAAAAATCAAATTCTGGATGAGCAAAATAACTTTCGCCCTTTCATTAATTTTTTTGTAGGCGATAGTGATATAAGAACACTTAATAAAGAACAAACTCCTCTAGGAGAAAATGATGTATTGAGTATTATTCCTGCTATTGCAGGGGGGCTTTAGAATGTAGTAAACTTAAAACCTAAAGTAATAAATGAATAACATAGGGTTTTCTGCAGAAGAGCTAGCAAGATATAACCGACATATTATAATACCCGAATTTGGAATAGAGGGTCAACGGCGTTTGAAAGCTGCGAAAGTGCTGGTAGTAGGTACAGGAGGACTAGGTTCTCCTGCACTTTTATATTTAGCAGCAGCAGGAGTAGGACATATTGGAATTGTAGATTTTGATGTAGTAGAAGATAGTAATTTGCATAGGCAAGTTCTTTTTTCTAAGGAGGACGTAGGCTATTCTAAGGTAGAAGCTGCTAAAAAGAAGCTACTAGCTCTTAACCCGCATATCCATATAGAGGTATTTAATACTCGATTAACAGCAAATAATGCCCTAGGTATTATTTCTAATTACGATGTGGTGGCCGATGGAACGGATAATTTTCCTACCCGCTATTTAGTAAATGATGCTTGCTATTTTTTAAGGAAGCCTAATGTATATGCTTCGATTTTTCAGTTTGAGGGCCAAGTTTCCGTTTTTAATTATATTGATAAAAATGGAGAAATTGGTCCCAATTACAGAGATATTTTTGCCTCCCCGCCACCTCCAGGTTTAGTACCTAGTTGTGCAGAAGGAGGGGTCTTAGGAGTTTTGCCAGGCATTATAGGTAGTATTCAAGCTTTAGAAGTAATAAAGGTTGTAACAGGAATAGGAAAAGTATTATCAGGAAGGATTTTTGCTTTCGATGCGCTTACCTTTCAAACTCGTATTTTTAATATAACTAAAGATCCTAATAATCCTTTAAGTGGAAATAACCCTACTATATTGGGCTTAATAGATTATGAGCAGTTTTGTGGTGTTGCTCCGGCTCCTGCTAATGCTGCGCCGATAAAAGAAATTACAGCCCTAGAATTGAAGCAATTAATAGAATCAGGCGCAAACTTTGAATTGATAGACGTAAGGGAGCCTTTTGAATATGAGATATGTAATCTGGGGGGGAAACTAATTCCTTTAGGAGAAATTAAAGAAAGACTAGATTGTATTCCTAGGGATAAGTTAGTAGTTGTTCATTGCAAAATGGGGGGAAGGAGTGCAAAAGCTATTGAGTTACTACTAGAATTAGGATATCATAACTTAGTAAATCTAAAGGGTGGAATTATAGCTTATGCTTCTGAGGTTGATACTAGTATACCTAAATATTAATATTAAACTAAAAAGAAACTCAGTATTTTCATTTTTATTATTTTTTCATTAAATTTCGCAAGTTAATTGAGGATAAGTTCTAGTTTTTTAACTTAAACTTAATTGGTATTCATTTGTCACAAAAGCTGTATCATCACGATATTTTTTTGGATGAGGTAAATCCAGTAGATTTTTATGGAATCAATAACGAAAAGCTGGAGCTAATCAAGAAAGCTTTTCCTGATGTTAAGATAATAGCAAGGGGAAGCACTATTAAAACGGTAGGAGAACTTCAAAAAATTGAGGCGATTCATAAAATCATTAATGGTATACTTAATGAAATCAAAACATATGGCGAAGTAGATGCTTTTAGGGTAATAGACATAATCAATAGGGTGCCGTTTTCCGAAGTCTCGAGTAAAAATGAACCTCCTGACGTTATTCTTAGGGGGGTAAATGGAAATTTAATAAGGCCTAAAACCCCAGGACAACGTCGCTTAGTGAAAGTGGCGGCAGAGTGTGAGCTAGTGTTTGCTATTGGTCCTGCAGGCAGCGGCAAGACTTACACGGCTGTGGCATTAGCAGTACGAGCTCTACGAGACAAGCTAGTGAAAAAAATTGTTCTAGTGCGTCCAGCAGTGGAAGCGGGTGAAAAATTAGGATTTCTACCCGGTGACTTAAAAGATAAAATCGATCCCTACTTACGCCCCTTGTATGATTCCCTGGAAGATATGATTCTACCCGAAAAACTACAATCTTATCTGGAAAAAAACATTATTGAAATTGTTCCATTAGCTTATATGCGAGGTAGAACTTTAAATAATTCTTTTATCATTTTAGATGAAGCACAAAATGCAACAGAGAGTCAAATGAAAATGCTACTTACTCGAATGGGCTATGACTCGCGTATTATTGTTACAGGGGATACTACACAAATTGACTTACCCAAATCTCAAAAATCGGGCTTAATACAATGTACTAGAATATTAAAAAATATTGCAGGTATTGAGTTTGTCTTTTTAACAGAAGAGGATGTAGTACGGCATCAATTAGTAAAAAAAATATTAGCCGCTTATGCAGAGGATGAAAAGGCGCAATCTCAGGAGTATGCACAATGAATACACGCCAAATTGTAGACGATCTAGGCCGTACCGTAACTTTGCCAGCGGAACCCCAGAGAATTATATCTCTTTGTCCTTCAATCACGGAAACTGTTTTGACTCTAGTATCTCCTGCTCGAGTAGTGGGGGTCACCAAGTTTTGTATTCATCCTAAAGAAATAGTACAACTCCTACCTAAGGTAGGAGGAACTAAAACAGTGGATATTGAAGCTATACATGTACTAAAGCCTGATTTGATTATTGCAGAAAAGGAAGAAAACTTAAAAACTACGGTTGAAGAACTTGAAAAGCACTATCCGGTCATTGTATTTAATGTTGAGACTTATACTCAAGCATTAAATATGGTGCTGCAGTTAGGCAACATACTCAACAATATTACTTTAGCTCAAGAGATAGTAGCAAGTATAGAGGCTACTTTCACTTCAGTGGTAACATCTCCAAGTATCAAGGTACTATACTTTATTTGGCGAAAGCCCTTTATGGTAGCAGGTAAGAATACTTATGTAAATAGCATTTTAGAAAAAATTGGTCTACAAAATTGTATTATTTCTTATTCTAATGAAAGATATCCTGTTATTCAGGATTTGGCACAAATTACAGACTTAGAGCCCCATTTTATTTTTTTATCTAGTGAGCCTTATCCCTTCAAAGAAAAGCACATTGCAGAATTTAAACCGCACTTTCCGCATGCAAAGATTCTTCTAGTAGAGGGGGAAATGTTCAGCTGGTATGGGGTGCGAATGCAAAAAGCACCTGAATATTTCACTTATCTTTTGGCCCAATTAGAATCTTAAAACATGCTAGCTTTTGATTTTGGAGAATTGTTAGAAAAACATGCCAGGAGTAACTTATTCCTCCTGCTCACGGTTTTCCTAATTCTTCTATGTACCTGGCTAGCCGTCCGCTTTCTAAAATATTTATTTCGAAAATACTCTAAAATAATTGAGCAATTTTTTAATAAAGATCCTACTTTTTTTAATTTTACTAAAAATTTATCGATAGCAATTGTTTATGTTATAGGCATAGGGTTAGCCATAGCAAGCATTCCTGCCTTTCGGACTTTTACAGTCTCCCTATTTGCCGGGGCTGGTGTTCTAGCAGCTATTATAGGTTTTGCCTCGCAGCAAGCTATCTCTAATGTAATTAGCGGCTTTTTTATTGTTCTTTTTAAACCTATTCGAGTAAACGATATTATAGAATTAGATAGTAGACAAATTGGGGTGGTAGAAGAAATTACGATTCGTCACACTGTAATACGTAACTTTCGAAATCAGCGAATTGTTATTCCTAATGCTATTATTAATTCAACTACTATCATCAATTATAATTTGGTAGACGAAAAAATTTGTCGTCATATTGATTTTATCATTACAATGGATTCTGACCATAATAAAGCTATGCAAATAATGGAGCAAGAAATCCTAAAGCACCCTTTATTAATTGATAACCGCACTCCCCAAGATATTGAACAAAATATTCCCCAAGTACAGGTAAGACTTATTGAATTTACTTCCCTAGGAATATTACTAAGAGCCTACGCCTGGACTAAAAATCAGTCGGATGCTTTTTCCCTACATTGCGACGTAAATAAAACCATCAAAAATGAATTTGATAAACACAATATTCGAATTGCGCATTTATCAACTGAAGTAATAAAAATTAATTAAAAATAATACCCTAATGATTTTAGCATGTTTGAAAATTCTTCACCAGTAGAAGTAATCTCAAGGGCAATCTCTCCGGCCTTATTAAAGAAAACCAGAGCAAAGCGATAACTATGCATGAGCGGAACATGTACTAAATACCCGCTTTCTAATTGGGTTTTTAATATGTGCAAATTAAATTCGGGGTCCTTTACATTGAGCCAATCGTCTTTGACAAAAACGTTCCGAATGGGACCACGAAAAAGTTGAGTACAGCCTGTATTTTTAACAATATAAGAAATAGATATATCTTTATTAGCAATACCCAGTAGTAATTGGGCTAGAATATCAGTAGGTACTTTTCTTGCTAAATCTTCGTTAAGCTTGGAAACCACTTCTAAAAGAGAGTTGCCCAAATAAAATTCTAAATTATCAAAGCGATGATAGTTTTTTAAGCTTTGCCACTTTTGATAAGCAGTTTCTTCCGAAATTTCAGGCTTATGAGATTTGGCATAATGAACACACTCTATTTCTTTTTCTTGATTAGGAGAAAGAAATGATTCTATAATGTTTTTATAAGTTGCTTGCGAGGCTTCTTCAAAATAAATTTTATGGATAGCATTTCCTGCCGCATCAAAAAATTGAATGGCTTGTAGTGTTTTGCCAACAAAGGAATCTGTTACTCCAAAAATATGATGAACGAGAGTAGAGTCTAATATGATATGAAAATCATCATTGTTTCCTATTAGCCAGTGATCTTCAAGTGTAAATTCAGGATATTTGCCTACAGTTTCAATCACTGCAGTAGCATTTCGTGTAAGGGCCATTACCTCATCTGCTTCAGCAACAGCGTTAAGAATAGCAATAGGGTTATGATTCAATCTCCAAACATTTTCACCACATCGGGTTACTAATAGCTCCACCTCCGCTACCTGTAAAATGTCCGCTGCCTCTTTTATTCTTATCCCAGGCCTTTGGGTTTTTAACTTTTCCCATTCTTCCAAAAGATGAGCATGTGTTTTTTTTTCCATAATATCGAACAATTTTGTTGCAAATACAATTTAGCGTTGGCAAATTAAATATTCGTTCGGCAATTAATATAAACAAAATGTAAAATGTTTTTCCCCATTCGCGATACTATTCCCTCAAAAAGGTACCCCGCTGTTAATTATCTAATTATTTTCATTTGCGGAGTTGTTTTTTATATGAGTTTGCTCGGGAGCGGGAACAATTAATTGCTTTTGTATATACCTATGGCTTTATCCCCTTACACGATTTTACTCCTCAAAGAAATCTCGATTTTTTAAAGGAGTAGTTCCCTTATTTACTAGTATGTTTTTGCACAATGGCTGGCTTATAATTAATAGGAAATATGTGGATGCTTTATGTTTTTGGAGATAATGTGGAAGAATAAAATGGGGAAATTAGAATACCTTCTATTTTATTTATGGGCTGGTGTTGCTGCTACTTACACCATAGTTTTATGAATCCCTACTCTGAGCTTCCAAATATAGGAGCTTCGGGTGCTGGTGGCTGGAGTGATGGGCGCTTATATGTTTTTATTTCCTAGAAGGAAAATTGAGTCTAAATAATCATTATTCTTTACCCAACTTTTGTTGAACTTCCTGCTTTTATTTTTCTAGCAATTTGGTTTTTTATAGGGTTACTTAGCGCTCAATAACTTTTTTAGTCAAGTATCTGAACCTTCGGTTGCCTTTTGGGCTCACGTAGGAGGCTTTGTATTTGGGTTTCCTTTTACCGTCTATTTACTCAAAAATAGTCTTATATTAGAATTAAATTAAATTAATTAAGCATAGTATGGCTCTTTTAAGAAAAACGAAAAATTTTTGCTTGAAAAGAATCGGTGCATATCATAAAAATAGAGGGCTGAGTCAAATTAAACCCTTAAATTACTGTACCTTTCCCTCAGCCTGCCTCTATCATTCAAAAAATAACCTTTCGTTTCTTGAAATAATTGCCAAAGAATCGCCTTACGTCTTTTACGTAAGAGATATAATTCAAAATCGAATAGTTTATGTTAATCAGGCCGTATTTACTATATATGGGTACGATATTAAAGAACTCTATGAATTAGATGCGCAGGAGCTTTTGGCAAAATTTCATCCCGAGGATTTACCCAAAGTGCATAAACATTTTGAAAATTTTAAAGAGCTTAATCAAAATACCTTTTTTGAAACCACTCCAGAATTAGAAGTTCGAATCCAAAATAAAGAGGGTAATTACATTTGGACCCATATTGTTGAAAAGCCCTACGTTTGGGATAAGAATAATATACAAGTAATGGGCATTGCTCGTGATATTAGTGAGAAAAAAGTTGCCGAAAAATTACTTTACAAAAAAGATAAACTACAAGAGGCAGTAGCCAATAGTTTAAATATTCTACTCACAATAGAAAATTTTGAACGTGCTATCAGGCTAGCTTTAGCCTGCATAGGAATAGCTGCTGAAGTGGATAGAGTATATGTTTATAATTTAGGCTACTTTTCTTCTAGTTTAGATAAGCAATTTTTTGAATGGAGAAAAGAGGGCTACGATTATTTTTCAGAGCATCCTTCGGTAAACTTTATAGATATTGCTAAAAATTTTCCTTCCTGGTTCGAAGAACTTAAAAAAGGAAATATGATTATGGGGAAGGTCAGAGACCTGGACTCCCAAGATAGGACTTTGTTTCAAGTCAATTCTGTAAAGTCTTATCTTATCATTCCTATTTTAAGGCAGGGAGAGCTTAAAGGATATGTTGGCTATGACGACTGTTCTGAAGAGAGAAACTGGGATCAAACCGAAATAACAACTTTAGCTACCCTAGCAGCAGGGTTGGGCAGCTTTTTTGACCAGCATCATCAAAAAATGCTCAAAGAAATGGCTTACGAAGAGCTTAGAATCTCAGAAAGTGAAATTCGGCAACAGGCAATAAATTTGATAAAGCTACAGGCTAAACTTAAAGATATAGCCGAATTTAATAAAAATTTATTCGAATCTTCTAAGAACGGACTTGGTGTTTTGAGCCAGGGTAAAGTAACAGATATCAATAAGGCTGCTCTTCAACTATTTGGCTGTACGCAGCGAGAAGAAATGTTAGGCATGCACCTTTCTTCTTTCTTTCCTAAATTCCAACCTAATAGCCAACTTTCAACAGCCCTTTTTGAAAATTATATACAAGAAGCTTTGAGCAAGGGAAACGCTTTATTCGAATTCATTTGCTTACGGAATAAGCATGGTACCTGGGCTGCAGAATTTCACTTAATGAAATTTACTTACAAAGGCATGCCTATGATTCAATTTTCAGTCCGAGATATTACTCAAGAGAAAAAAACTTTAGAAGAAATTCATACAAAAAATATTGCTTTACAGCAACAGGAAGCAGAGCTCAAATCAACAGTTGCCGACTTAATTACAGCTAAAATCAAATTAAAAGATGCTTTAGACTTAGCTGAAAAACAAAAAAGCGAAATCCACGCCTTAATTAATTCTTTAGAAGATATTACCTTTGCAGTAGACGCTAATTTTAATTTTTTATATGCCAATGATGCTCTAAAAAAACTATTCCCTCCAGATACTTTCTCTCAACCCGTCTCTGCGCTGCGTCAGATAAGCCTTCTTTTTGAAGAAGAGTGGCCTGCTATTAAGAACTGTATAACTAAAGCCTTTAAGGGAGAAGTCCTTAACATAGAAATGCGCCATCATTATAAGCAGCAAGGACAAATTAAATATTACCAGATGAGTTTTTGCCCTATTCGAAATGACTCGGGAAATATTTTTGGGGTAGTAGTAATTGCTAAAGATATTACCAAGCTTAAGCTTGTTCAGCACGAAATTGAACAAAAAAATTTAGAACTAGAAAAACAACGTCTACAACTGAAAAAAACTATAGAAGAACTTCGTATTGCTGAAAATATTGCCAAAGAACAGCGTAATCAAATTTATTCAATTATTAATAGTACGGAGGATATTATTATTGCTTTGGATAAGCATTTTACAATCACCCACTATAACAATGCTTTTGTAAATTTAATGCAAAAAATAGGAATCGAGATAGGGCCAACCATTGAACTCAAAAACATAGTCACCCCCCGATATTGGAAACTTATTGAAAAAATATGTAACCAGGTACTACAAGGTAAGAATATTATTAAACAAACCAAGTTTGCTATTTACGGAACCGTATACCGTTTCCATCAGACAGTAAACCCCATTCGAGACTCGAATAATAATGTCGTAGGAATCGTTTCAATTGCCAAAGATATCACTAAGCTCAAGCAGGCTCAACTTGAGGTCCAAAAGAAAAACAAAGCACTGCGGCTTCAAAAAAAGGAGCTTAAAGAGGCCCTAGAGCGCCTTAAATCTGCCCAAGCTCAGCTAGTACACGCCGAAAAAATGTCTTCTCTAGGTATTTTAACGGCAGGTATTGCTCATGAAATTAATAATCCTATTAATTATGTGAATGGAGGTATTGAAGCCTTAAAAGAAAACTTAGATTTGATGTTAGAGATTATAGACGATTATTCTCGTATTTCTACTGCTGACCAAAATATCCAAGCAGTATTGCAAGCTATTGAAAAGAAAAAAGAAGCTTACTGTTTTGCAAATATTCGTGAAATGTTACCTAAATTGGTAGAGCAAATCAAAATAGGTTCTTCGCGCACAGCAGAGATTGTGAGAGGGCTTCGGTATTTTTCTCGCCTTGATGAAGCGGCTATGAAAATAGTAAATATACACGAAGGAATTGATAGCTGCTTACTTCTGTTAAATAGTAGAATTAAAGACAAAATTGAGGTAATTCGTAATTACGACCCCGATTTGCCGCTTATTGAATGCTATGCTGGGCAGCTTAATCAAGTGTTTATGAATATTTTAAGTAATGCAATCGATGCTATTGCAGGTAAGGGAGAAATTATCATTACCACTCAGAAAATTAATAGTCACTCTATCCAAGTGGATTTTCAAGATACAGGTTGTGGCATGCCCCCTGAAATAGTAAAACGAATTTTTGAACCCTTTTTTACTACCAAAGAAATTGGTAAGGGCACAGGCCTAGGCCTTTCTATTTCCTATGGAATTATTAAAAACCACAATGGTGAAATTATCGTAAATTCAACCCCTGGAAAAGGATCTATTTTTACACTTATTTTACCTATTGAACTTAAAAAAAGGAATGGAAAAAGTAGAGAAATATAAAATTTTATATGTGGATGATGACGAGGGAAATCTAAATGTATTTAAAGCTTCTTTTTTAAGGGAGTATCAAGTTTTGGTAGCTACGTCGGGCGAAGAAGCTTTAGATATTATAAAAAAGCATCCGGATATTGTGTTGGTGATTAGTGATCAAAGAATGCCGGGCATATCGGGTATAGACTTATTAAAAGAAATTGCTACTACCCATCCAGATATTCTAAGAATTATTATCACTGCTTATAGTGATATTGAAGTGGCTATTAGAGCTACTAACGAATGCCAAATATATAAATACCTAACTAAACCTTGGGACTTAACAGAACTTCGTCTAATAATTAAAAATGCAATAGAAGTATATGAACTAAGAAAAGAAAACAAAAACTTGATGTTAAGTTTGCAAAAGGCTAATACCGAACTTATTGCTAAAGTGGAAGAATTAGAGGCTCTAAGTAAAGAATTAACTATGTATTCTCTACACCTAGTGCAAAAAAATGAAAAAATCAAAGAGATTAAACAATTATTGCAACAAGTTACCGATAGTTTCGAAGCTGGCTTTCGCCAAATTCAACAAACCATTCAATCTATCAATAGTAGTTTACGACTAGACCAAGATTGGGAATCTTTTATGATATATTTTGAAAAAGTAAATATCAATTTCTTTCAGAACCTCAAAACAAAATTTCCAGATTTATCCAGTGGAGAAATGAAATTGTGTGCTCTCATACGTTTAGGGCTTGCTAATAAGCAAATTTCAGATATTCTTAATATTTCTCCCCAGAGCGTGAACGTAGCCCGCTACCGCCTGAGAAAAAAACTGAATCTATCTAATGAGCAAAGTCTTGATGATTTTATTATTCAAGTTTAGTGTAATAAAGCATGCCCACAGATTTAGAAATTGCTAGTAGTATTAAACCCAAGCCAATTATTGAAATAGCCCAACAATTAAACATTCCTTCTGAGGCTATAATTCCATATGGTAAATATATAGCTAAACTACCCCTTTCTCTTATTGATGCACAAGCTGCTGAGAAAAGTCACTTAATTTTGGTTTCGGGGATTACTCCTACTCCAACGGGGGAGGGCAAAACTACTCTTACTATTGGTTTAAGCCAAGCTTTTTATAAACTAGGAGCCAAGGCTATTGCAGCTTTAAGAGAACCCTCTTTAGGACCTGTTTTTGGCTTAAAGGGTGGAGCTACAGGAGGGGGGTACGCCCAAGTAATACCTATGGAAAATATTAATTTACATTTTACTGGAGACTTAGCTGCTATTGAAAAAGCACATAATCTTTTAGCAGCCATTATAGACAATGAATTTTATTATGAAAATTCTCTAGGAATAGTTCCTAGTTCTGTTCGGTGGAAAAGGGTTATAGATATAAATGATAGAGCTCTTCGAAGTATAATCACCGGACTAGAATCTAATGGCATTTTACGCCAAACAGGGTTTGACATAACGGCTGCTTCCGAAGTAATGGCTATTCTTTGCCTGTCTCATCATTTACAGGAGTTGAAGCAAAAGTTGGGTTCTATTATAGTAGGGAGTAATTTAAAAAAAGAGCCTATTTATGTCCGTCAACTAGAGGTAGCAGGAGCAATGGCTGTTTTGCTTAAAGATGCTCTTATGCCTAATTTAGTACAGACTTTAGAAGCTACTCCTGTTTTAATTCATGGTGGGCCTTTCGCAAATGTTGCCCATGGCAGTAATAGCATTATTGCTACGAAGATGGGGCTTTCCTTAGCTGAATATGTAATTACAGAGGCAGGCTTTGGTTTTGATTTGGGGGGTGAAAAGTTTTTAAATATAAAATGTCGCTATGCAAATTTGAAGCCAAGGTTAGTGGTATTAGTAGCCACACTTAAAGCCCTAAAGTATCATGGGGGGGCGGCTAAAGAAAAAATTCAGGAGCCTAATCTAGAAGCTCTTCAAATTGGCTTTGAAAATCTCAAAAAACATATACAAAATGTTAAAAAATTTGGTCTTGAGCCCTTTGTAGCGATTAATCACTTTTACTTTGATACTCCCCAAGAGCTAGAATGGTTAGTGCAAGAATGTGATAAGCTAAATGTAGTCGCGCATGTGTGTAGGGTTTGGGAAAGAGGTGGAGAGGGTGCACTGGAGCTAGCCAAAAGTATTCTAGAATTTTGTAAACAAGGTACAGCCGGTAGGTTTCGTTATTTATATGATTGTCAACAGTCCGTGGAGCAGAAAATTTCAATTATTGCTAGAGAAATTTATGGTGCCCAGGATGTAGAATTTTCAGCAGAGGCACAAAAAATACTAAAATTAATTTATCACTGGCAATTAGCACATTTACCTATATGCATTGCCAAAACTCAATATTCTTTTTCGGACAATCCTAGCCTAGGGGGAGTATGTGATCAACAATTTCGAATTACTATTCAAGATATAGAAATAGCAGCGGGGGCCGGCTTTATTATTCCTATTGCAGGAAATTTACTCAGAATGCCAGGGTTACCTAAAAAGCCGGCAGCCAAGATGATAGATATTGATAATCAGGGAAATGTGGCGGGCCTTTTTTAGTAGCAGTAAGTGTATTATTGCGATAGTTATTTTTTTATTAATTCAGGGACGAGCTCAAAATAAAGTAACTGAAAAAGAGGAAGTAGAAGTCCAGGTAAGATGGCTCAAAGATACTATATTAGTTGGGGAGCCAGTTCTTTTGAATGTGATTGTAAAAAGACCAGAACCATTATTACTTTCTTTGAAAGACGAAGATGCTTTTTTTAAGCCCTTTTTGAATAGAAAAAATTTATACTATAAATTTTCCGAGCGAGTAGAGGAAAATTATGTGAGAGATAGCATTTTGTATACTTTAGTTACATTTGAAGTTGATTCTATTCAATCTATTTCTCTTGTTTATGAATATACATGGAAAGGAAAGTTAATTAGGAAACAAAGTGAGCCTGTCTTTATTTACATTAAATCTATTTTGCAGCCTAACCAGTTAGATGGGGAA
Organism: Bacteroidia bacterium; assembly: GCA_025057395.1. Lineage (GTDB taxonomy): Bacteria > Bacteroidota > Bacteroidia > J057 > JANWXU01 > JANWXU01. The sequence continues at coordinate 38,954 of JANWXU010000005.1, forward strand.
GTTAAAAAAGATCCTACTCTAATTACTCTATCCTTACAAAAACCAGCCAATTTATTAAAATGGATAGGCTTTTTTTTAGTAATAGGATTGTCTTTTTTTTCAGCTTTTTATTTATTCAAATATTTTCACAAACAACTTAAAATTTTGCAAGTTAAGAAGGAATTTAGAGAGCATGCCTTACGGATTAGATACTTAACCCAAAAAGAAAAGTTGACTTGTGAAGGAATATTAGAAATTAATACTATCTGGCAAAAATGGCTATACTTTTTGTTTGATAACAGAAACCCCGCTTCTATGACAAGTCAAGAACTAAAATATTATTTTGCTCACTTAACCTTTGCTTCTTCTAAAAGCCAAATTTTGTATGAATTTAAGCTATTAGAAGAACAAATATTTTATGCTAATAAGCAAATTTCTAGAGAAAATTTTTCTAATAAAATACCTGTTCTCATGCAGTTATTGGAAATGGGGTTGAACCATAAAATTAATTCTATTAAAAAATCAAGATAAAAAAATATACTTAAGCGCTATTGTTATAGTTTGTTTTTTACCCTCCTCTATCTTAAAGCTACACTCTTCGAACGAGGGAATGTGCAAAGCAGAGCTGGAACAATTGCTAAATCCATACCCTTCCTTAGGTAAACCTAAAAAGTTGGTATCAAGCCTGTTGTTTTTATTTTCATCGTGAAAGCATGCTATTGCATATTTACCACTTTTGAGTGGAAAACTAATTGTGTAAATCAAGGTCTGGCTATCAATTGCTATGCTATTTTTTTCTAGGTTTATTAAAAAATATTGAAGTGCTTTTTTGCCATCATCTGGCCAGCCAGCTGGTTGGTTATATATAGCACATTGGATTTTGCCTATGTTAGATCTTATGTTTTTAAATGTTATAACCAGTGTGGTATTATTGACTTGCTCGAAAGTTCGTACAGGAACTAAAAAAATAAAAAGGCTAAGTAAAATGTTTTTTCCTTTATTGATTAGGTATTCAAGCATAAGTAAAATTATATAGTACATGAGTTTAGACCGATGACATAACGTGAGTAAAGTAGCATGGGGTTCAATTTTTTGGGATATGATGATAAGAAAAAGTAAAAAATAGCTATATTTCGGATATAAATGTTTATTAAATAAGAAATTTCCTAAAAATAAGTACAATGGCTGAAATTATTGAAATGCCTAAAATGACGGACACTATGACAGAGGGTGTCCTGGTGGCTTGGCATAAAAAGGTAGGTGATAAAGTAAAAGCAGGAGATATATTAGCTGAAGTAGAGACCGATAAGGCGACGATGGAATTGGAGTCTTACTTTGACGGGTATTTGTTATATATTGGTGTTGAAGCCGGAAGTACTGTAGCTATAGGTCAATTAGTAGCAATTATTGGTAAACAGGATGAAGATATTACGCCTATTTTAGAGAAATATTCCAAAAAAGTAGATAAGTCAACTGTAAGCCAAGAAGTAGCTGCAGAAGCTCCTATTTCCGCAGCAGCAGTAAATACTGCTCAACAAGCGCATTCGCAGGAGGTTTTAGTAGGTGCTACGGTAGGGGTAGCCGTTGCTAGCGATGACAGAATCAAGGCTTCACCTTTGGCTAAGGCTTTGGCTAAGGAAAAGGGTATAGAACTTAGTTCGATTGTAGGTACAGGAGAGGGAGGAAGAATCATCAAAAGAGATATTGAAAGTTTTAAGCCTGCTGCTCCTATTATTGAAATGGTGCCTCCAGCGAGTGTGCTAGAAGCAGGCCCTTATGTAGATGTTCCACTAACACAGATGCGCAAAACGATAGCTCGCCGCTTAAGCGAAAGCAAGAATACTGCTCCGCACTACTACCTTACAATGGCTATTCGAATGGATAAGGCTGCTGAATTTCGGGAACAAATTAAAAATGATAGTGGAACTAAAATTTCCTACAACGATATGATTATCAAAGCGGCAGCCCTTGCCCTTAAAAAACATCCTAAGGTAAATGCCAGTTGGCTGGGAGAAAGTATACGGCAATATAATTATTACAATATTGGCATGGCTGTAGCTATGGAGGAGGGATTAATAGTTCCGGTGATAAAAAATGCTGATGCCAAAGGATTAATTGAAATTTCTAATGAGGCACGTCTTCTTTCTGAAAAAGCAAGAAATAAGCAACTTCAGCCCCAGGAATATCAAGGCAATACTTTTACAATTTCTAATTTAGGAATGTACGGCATTGAGGAGTTTACGGCGATTATTAATCCTCCTGATGTTTGTATTTTAGCAGTAGGTGCTATTAACGAGCAACCTGTAGTTGAAAATGGCCAAATTACAATAGGAAAAATAATGAAAGTAACACTATCTTGTGATCATAGGGTGGTAGATGGTGCTGTAGGCTCTGAGTTTTTGCAAACTTTGAAATATCTTCTTGAAAATCCTATTCGAATGTTATTGTAAAATTGGGGCTACTTAAAAAGATTGGGCTTTCCCTGGGAAAAGCTCAATCTTTTTTAAGTTAGGTTGTTATGTAGTAATATGTAGTAATATCCATATTAACCTGGAGTCTCGAGTTTGTTTGTATTTTTCTAATATGGCTACTAGGTACTTTAAATAGTTTAAATCCTCTTGTAAGTCGTTTATAATGTAGCTGAATTTAGGTAGTCCGTTCTTTATATTTTTATCAATTTGTTTAATAAGCCTTGCATCAGGACTTTTTTCCAAAGCTTTTTTTTGTTGATTTGCTTTTTTAATTTGTTTTTTCAAAAGTTCAATTTGGGTTATCAAAGTTTTAATTTTTTCTTCATTAATTTGTATGTTACTTTCTAGTAGTGCTTTTTTATTGATAATTGAATTGTGAGGTAATTCTTTTTCCAGAAGCAAAAGTAATTGAAAATTACCCTCGCGGTAAGCCTGGTTCAGTTTCTTCATAATTTCTTCATTTTTTCTAAGTAGCTGCTCGTTCCAAGCCCTATCTGGGTGAAAGTGATAAGCTAATTGTATGTATAATTTTCTAATCTCCTGTTTTTCTTCTAAGAAGCCTATTGAGGTAAAGTCGTCTTTGTTTCTTCTGATTTCTATATGAATCAGGGCACTACTTGCTATAGAGCAAAAAAGGGTTTGAGAAAAGGAATAGTTGAGTTCTTGCTGATTTTGCTGTGATTGGAATGAGAAATCGTAGTGGTTCTCTAATTCTACATTACTTTTGGGCAAAGACTCTTGTACTATATCCCAAATTTCATTGTGCCATAAGGATAGAAATTTTTTTAAAATAGATACGTCGTGTTTGGAGGTTTGAGGATCTTCAATTATTTCATGCAACAGCGTTATCATCTTTTTGAAAAACACAGTTTTTTTTTCTAGGATTGTGTCTTCAAAAGCTTGCAGTTCGCGCTTTTCCGCTAAAATCCGCTCATTTAATTGGTTGATTGCACATAGAATGTGTTCAAGTTTTATATGAAGCCTTTTCTTTTGCTTGTTTAGGCTTATAAACTCCTTTTCTGTATTAGAGAGCTTTCTAGGAGTACTAGGGGGATTTTTATTCTTATTCAATTTATGCTATTTTACGAGGTTGGATAATGCTTTGAAGGGGGCAAGGGCAGAATCTTCACAGAGTTCAAAGAGTAAAGACTCGTAACTTGTAATTTGTATTCCATTATTAAGAAGGCGGAGACGGCTAATATTTTTATCACTTTTTTTTCTGCTACTTACACAGTCCCAAATTACAAATACTTCGTACCCCATAAGCTTGCAATCTAAGGCGGTTTGTAATACGCATACATGAGCTTCAATACCCATTAATAAAAGGGTTTTCTGGGGCTGTTGCTGTAAATATTCTAAAAAAGTTTTATCTCTAGCACAACTAAAGGTAGTTTTCTCAAATTTAGGATAACCATTTATTAAGCTTTCTAAAGAACTAATGGTACTACCTAGCCCTCGAGGGTATTGTTCAGTAACAATAATAGGAATTTCGAAAAGTTGTAAGCCCTGTAAAGCAATAGTTATATTTTTTAATAGTTTTGTATGCTTATAAATATGGGGAAATAGTCGTTCCTGTACATCAATAAGTAAAGCTAAGCAGTTTTGTTTTTCTAATTTCATATGAAATATCCCTTTTGTAGCGCATTAATTATATCCTTATTTTTAGTTTTTTGCAAGGCTCAAGATAAGACGGTTTTTCCAATTAGCAAATACAATACTTCACAAAATCCATATTATTGGAAAAATAAACTTCCTTACCCGGGCTATTGGCAACAGGATGTGCATTACACCATTCGTGCTCGGTTAGATGTGGAAGCAGAAGTAATTATTGGTTCTGAAGAGTTAGTCTATTGGAATAATTCCCCTGATACGCTTCATAGAGTATATTTTCATTTATACCAAAATGCTTTTATTAAAGATAGCTATTATTATCAATTACAGCTAGCTAATGACCAAAAACCTATTCTTAGCTATTATGAAAAAAACGGAAAAGGAATAGAAGTTCTAAAAATAGCATATAATGATAAGGCCATAAATTATAAGGTCGATAATACTATCTTAAAAATAGACTTGCCGCACCCAATTTTGCCTCAGAGCCAGGCACGGTTCAAAATAGAATTTCGTACCTACTTTGGTAGAGGCAGTCAGCGAAGACGTATGAAGGTGTTTGATGTACCCGAAATTCAAAAAGATGGAAGTACAAAGTTGGTAAAACACTTTGATGTAGTCCATTGGTACCCTAGAATTTGTGTATATGATAGAAAATTTCGTTGGTGTACAGACCAACACTTAAGTCGTGAATTTTACGGGGACTTTGGAACTTACGATGTGGCAATCACCCTGCCTAATAACTACATATTGGATGGAACAGGAGAACTATTGAACGAGCAAGAAGTACTTCCTTTTGAGCTTAAGCAAAAGCTACATATTAATAACTTTAAGCATAAAAAGATAGGAACCCCCGCCCAACAAATAATTGTGCCTGATGGTACTCAAAAAACTTGGTATTTTCATGCAGAAAATGTACATGATTTTGCCTTTACTGCTGACCCTACTTATCGCATAGATGAGGTAAATTTTAACGGTGTTCGTTGTATTGCTTTAGCTAGAGAAGAAAATGCCGCAGGATGGCAAGATGCTGCACAAATTAACGCTAAATGTATAAGTATTTTTAGCAAAGATATTGGTCCTTACATCTATCCTAAAATGATTGTTGCTGATGCCAAAGATGGTATGGAATATCCTATGCTTACGCTCGATGGGGGAATATCTCCTACTTATACTTCACTTTTGGCGCACGAAATTGGACATAATTGGTTTTTTGGAATGATTGGAAATAATGAAACTTACCGTGCCTTTCTGGATGAAGGCTTTACGCAGTTTTTAACAGCTTGGGCTTTGATTAAACTAGTAGGACCTAATAACGACCCAGAATATCCTAAAAAAGACTCTCGGTATACTGAAGTATTCTATGGTTATTTAAAAGCTGCTAGGGCAGGGGAAGATGGTTTCCTTAATACACATTCCGATATGTTCCATGGCGCCTTGGGTCACGGAGGCGGCTATGGACAGGTCTACTTCAAAACCGCTACTATGCTCTACAATTTGCAGTATTTACTGGGTGATAAACTTTTTTTAGAAGCTATGCAATTTTATTTTAAGCGTTGGCAAATTGCACATCCTTACCCCGAAGACTTTCGCCAAGCTATTATCGACTACACGAAGGTTGATTTGAATTGGTTTTTTGACCAATGGTTAGAAACTGACAAAGTGATTGATTACTCAATTTCTTATTTTCATCGAAGACAAAAAGGACGGGAGGCAAAAATTAAGTTTCAAAGAAAAGGTAGGATGCAAATGCCCATTGATTTTTGTGCAATTTTGAAAAATGGAGACACTTTGCACTATACCATTCCTAATACCGATTTTATAAAGGCTGATAAAAATAGGATAATATTACCCAAGTGGTATGGTTGGGATAAAATTAATCCTAGGTATACTACTGTAATTCAAGCGCCAGCTCCAATCAAAAAAGTTATTATAGACCCTACTCTAAGACTTGCTGATATAAATCGTTTGGATAATGTAGCTGGTGAGTTTTTCATAAAACAAACGCAATGGCATTTTATGAAAAAAGATTTTAGCATGCCGCCCTGGGATAAATATCTTGTAAATATACATCCAAATTTATGGTGGAATGGTTTTGCGGGCTTGCACCCAGGAGTTACTCTTAAAGGAAGTTATATGAATGATGCTCATAGATTGCGGCTCAGCATTTGGTTCAATACTGGAGTAGGGCAAACAGTTAATCCCTTAAATGCTAATTCTGAAAGGTATAGTGCTTATTATCATAAAGTAAGCATTTTAGGGGCTTATGTAACGCCCTTTGCTCTTTTAGGTAAAGGAACAGAGTGCAAATTAAGCGGTGAGTTTCGAGATGGCTTGCAAGTTTACTATGTAGGTTTGGAAAGAAGGTTATTTTATCGTCCTGCTCAAACTAATACCATTCATAAGGTTTATGCTCGCTATAAGTATATGTATCGAGAAAAAGTAGAGTGGGCCGACTATTTAATTTATCCTGATTTTTGGAGTATTAATAAGGTTAATAGTACTGTTGCTTTGGGTATTAGTAGTCAATTTCAAGAAGAAAGTTTGAATTTAGAACTTAGAACTACAGGTCCTGCTAGTGATTTTAGTTTTGCTATCATAAATTTAGAAGCCAAGGGACAAGCTTCTTACTTTAAAAATAAGCTTCAGTTTCGTTTTCGTTTTTTTGCTCAGTATGCAGATGGTATCCTTCCTTTTGAATCTAGTTTATTTTTAGCCCATGCTAACCCTGAAACAATGGCGGAAAATGATTTTTTTAGAGCTAGAGGCTTTTTTCCGGATGCATGGGTGCGTAATGAGGGAGGTATACGAATGAACCATATTCAATATGGAGGAGGCTTAAATTTAAGAGGCTACACAGGAATTTGGAGTACTTTTGAAAAAGATAATGTGCGCTATGCTTCTTTTGTAGGTAATAATGGCTTTGCACTTAATTATGAGCTGTATTTTGATAGATTATTTGTGTTTCGTCCTAGATATTTGTCAAGCTTTATTAATATCCAAACTTATTTGTTCTATGATATAGGAGCCATTGGTCATAGTAAATTTTCAGTGGGGTGGGACGAAGTAGTTTTTGATAAGATCAAAAGTAATGCAGGAGTTGGATTAGTTTTAAACATAAAAGCTATCAATTTAGCTCTCGAGAAGCAAAATTTAGCTATTCGTTTAGATTTTCCTTTTGTAGTGAGCCATCCGTTGGCGGGTGAAGAAGAGATTAAATTTCGCTGGATTTTGGGAATAGGAAAATGTTTTTAAGATTTGTACCCAGGCAAAGCAAGTTGCAACCGTGATTGTAATTATATTTGTTGTAAGTGTATGAAATATATTTGCATCCTTGCTTTGCTTTTGGAGTATAGTATAAGTGTTTTTGCTCAAATAGGGGGGCGCAATATCTTTGATTTTCTACGTCTTCCTCCTAATGCTCTGACAGCTGCCTTGGGAGGAACTGTTGTTTCGCTTCAAGATAGAGCCAGCTATGCACTACAAAATCCTGCTGCTCTTCATGATAGTGCCCATACTCATTTGAATTTTAGTATTCATGATTTTATTGGAGACTTATCCTATGGAACAGTTGCTTATGCTCATAGTATACCAGAGGTGGGAAACTTTCAAATGGGGATCCAATATTTTCATTATGGTACTTTTCAAGGAGCAGATGTTTTTGGCAATTTGCAAAGTACTTTTACAGCCAACGACTTAGCTTTTATTGTAGGAACAAGTCGAACGTGGGGTAAGTTTAGTGCAGGAGCCAATTTTAAACTAATTCATAGTGCGTTCGCTTACCAGAGCCTTTGGGGAATTACTGTAGATTTTGGAGGTATGTATACTAATTTGTCTAAAGGTTTAGGAATAGGTTGTGTATTTAGAAATTTAGGTTTTCAATTAAATAGTCTAGCGGGAGAAAGATATAGCTTGCCGTTTGAAATATTGTTAGGTATTAGCCAAAGAGTACCCCATACTCCTTTTCGCATAAGCCTAACTTTAACGAATTTGCAGCAGCCTAGATTAGTTAAAAATGATGAGGTTCAACCTATCCAATATGATTTGACTGGCAAGCCTATTCCGCCTCCTAATAGAACCGTAGATAATATTTTTAGACATTGCATTTGGGGACTGGAGCTACTTTTACACCGGAACTTCCATATTCGAGTAAGTTACAACCATCAGCGCAGACAAGAACTAAAGGCCGCGGAACAAACTTTTAGTTTTCATGGCTTTTCTTTAGGAGCAGGCATAAAAATTAACAGGTTTTTTCTAGACTATGCTTATTCAGGCTATCATTCTTTTGCTAATGCCCATTTTTTTACTATAACTACTTCCATACAAGCTTTTAGAAAAAGAAAGGGGGAAACTACCGAGAGCAAAGGGGAAAATAAATAATTTTTTGTAGATTTTCAGGTTTGTGAATATAATCATATAAAATATATTCAATATCAGGAGAATTTTGTTTTTGGGGTATTAGAGCTTGAGCTTCTTCTAGAGAAGAAATGACAGCATCTTCATCTTGAGAAATAAACCGATACCCCCAGTATTCACCATTTACTACTAATACAATTGCTTTTTCTGTATTATTTCTGCCATCTTCGATAATCATAAAACTCCCCTCTAATGTTTTACGGCGCAGTACTTGAGAAATTCTTTGATTATAACTTTCTGGATTTTCTTCCTGAATACAAGCTCCTAAACATTGACGAAGTTGGCGCCGAAAACAAGGAGTTTTTGTAATAGTAGTAGAATTAATTTTATGTAAACACAATTGGTACTTTTGAACTATTTTATCTAAGTAATTATAAGCTGCTTTTTTATTTACAAAAAAGCGGATAGGAGGAGGAAGGCGCTTTTTTATCTTTTGGATGGATAGGCATAAGTAGCCTAAGGAGTCAGTTTCTACATACAAGCCATACTCGAAAGAAATTTGCTTTTGGGCAATATTACATTCGGGCTTAAATTTTTTAATCTCTTCTGCTTCCAACAATTGAGCAATTAGGTCACTTCCGGTAAGTTGGAATTCAATATTATAAATTTGACTTTTAAGAAGAAATGTTTTTCGAGAATTAGTACTAAAATGCTGGTTTACTCTTTTTTTAATATTATTAGACTTTCCTATGTAAATAGGTTCACCGTGCCTATCTAAGAAGTAATAAACACCAGGCTTTTCGGGTAAGTTTGTGTATACTTCTAAGGGTAAATTGGGCGGTAACTGGGAGATTTTCAAAAAATCTAATACTATTCTTTCAAAATTTTCTTTGGCATTTGCTTTTAGTAGAGTTAGTAGGGCAGCTGTTGCTTCTGCGTCGCCTTCAGCTCTGTGTCGATTATAAACTTTTATATTAAGATTTTCACACAAAGTGCCTAAGCTATACGAAGAGTAGCCTGGAATAATTTTTCTACTGAGTCTTACAGTACAAATTTTTTCGCGGCTAAATTCTAAGCCAATTCTTGCAAACTCTGCTTTTAGAAAGTTATAGTCAAAATGGGCATTATGGGCAACAAATATTTTATCTTGGGTTAATTTTTGAATAATAGGAGCTACCTCAATAAACTTAGGCGCATCCTTGACCATTTCATCTGTAATTTTGGTAAGAGCGGTGATAAAAAGGGGAATCTCTCTTTCAGGATTAATTAAGGTAGACCATTTATTTATAATTTTATTACCATCGTGATGGAGAATAGCAATTTCAATAATCCTATCATAATTAGAAGAGGTACCAGTTGTTTCGATATCCACAATAGCAAACTCCATTTCAAGGATTATTTTGGGGGCTTGGGTTCAATGCATGGGAATAAAGCTTTCTTAGGCTTGCTACCACCTAAGAAGCATTTTTTAATCTAGATAATCCTGCTTTTTGGTATTGCATTTGTGCATACTCGCGCGTGACCTCAAAAACTTTAGGTGGGTTTTCTAAACTGGGTAGCTCATACATTAAGTCTGTCATGATGGTTTCTAGGATAGAACGTAAGCCTCTTGCGCCGAGCTTCAATTCAATAGCTTTATCTACGACAAAATCTAGCATGTCGTCTGAAAATCTGAGTTCAATGCCCTCATACTCCATCAGTTTAGTATATTGTGCCAAAAGGGCATTTTTAGGCTCGGTGAGAATCATGCGCAGGGCTTTTCTATCGAGAGGGTCAAGGGCAGCTAGAATAGGGAGGCGACCAATTAGTTCAGGAATAAGGCCAAACTTTCGTAAGTCTTCAGGTTGAACAAATTGAAGAATATTGTTATTAGAGAGTTCTAATTTTTCATGGATATTACCAAAGCCTATGGTATGGACATCTAACCTACGAGCAATAATTTTCTGAAGACCATCGAAAGCACCACCACAAATGAATAGGATATTAGTAGTATCGACTTTTATGTATGCTTGCTCAGGGTGCTTGCGTCCTCCTTTAGGAGGAACGTTTGCTTCAGTGCCTTCTAAAATTTTTAAGAGTGCTTGCTGTACCCCTTCTCCACTTACATCGCGGGTAATAGAAGGATTATCTGACTTTCTAGCAATTTTATCAATTTCATCAATATATACGATTCCTTTTTCGGCTTTTTGTACATCATAATCTGCTGCTTGTAGAAGACGAACTAAAATATTTTCTACATCCTCTCCTACATAGCCTGCTTCTGTAAGTACTGTGGCATCTGCAATGCAAAAAGGCACGTCTAAGATGCGAGCAATGGTTCTAGCCATTAATGTTTTGCCCGTACCCGTTTCTCCAATTAGGAGAATATTACTTTTTTCAAGATCGATATCTCCTTTTTTTTGCGTTTGCATATGGGCAAGCCTTTTATAATGGTTATAGACGGCAACGGATAAAATTTTTTTTGCATGGTCTTGCCCAATAATGTATTCATCGAGGTGCTGCTTTATTATTTGAGGGCGGAATTTTTTAAAGTCAAAAATAGACTTAAATTTATTTTTTCTCTTTTCTTCTACAAGTAGGGCATTAGCATATTCAATACAGGAGTTGCAGATATATGCGTTATCAAGGCCTGCAATCATCAGTTCTACATCGTTACTTGTTCTGCCGCAAAAAGAACAGTGAGGGAGTAAATTGCTACTTCCTCCCTCATTTCTATATTTTGCCATAAAAATTTATTCTGAGGATTTACGAGCTTTCAGGGAGTTGGTTAGTACTTCGTCTATAATTCCATATTCTTTTGCTTCTTGAGCAATCATCCAATAATCACGGTCAGCATCTTTCCAAATTTTATCAAAAGTTTGCCCCGTATGAAGGGAGAGTATATTATAGAGTTCTGTTTTAATTTTTCGTATTTGTTCGGCTACAATTTCCACGTCAGAAGCCTGTCCCTGTGCTCCTCCTAGCGGCTGGTGAATCATTATACGAGCATGAGGTAAAGCCATTCTTTTTTTAGGGGAGCCTGCTGCCAGCAGAATAGCTGCCATCGAGGCTGCTATCCCGGTACAAACAGTAGAGATTTCGGGGGCTACATGTTGCATAACATCATACATTCCTAGCCCTGCGTACACTGAACCTCCCGGAGAGTTAATATATATGGAAATATCTCTTTTGGGGTCTACCGATTGCATATATAGCAATTGTGCATTTATTACATTAGCTATATAATCGTCGATAGGAGTTCCCAAAAAAATAATCCTCTCCATCATCAATCTTGAAAATACATCTAATGCTGCAATATTGGATTGCCGCTCCTCCAAGATATAAGGCGTAAAGCTTAATATATCAGGATAATGAGTTTTGCTAATATATTGATATAAATATATACTGCTTAGACCTATATGTCGTGTAGCAAATTTTTCAAAATCTTTTAGGTAGTTATTCATTATTCATCTAATAAAAATAAGTTTTATAAAAGTTATACAGTATAAGTTAAAACTTTTTGGCAGGAGCGTAAATAGTTATAAAGTTCAAAATAAGATACTACTTTGTGTTCTATTTGTAGGCATTCTTTTTTTACATAATCTAGGAAAGCTTCTTTTAGAAAAGAGCTAATATGATTTCTTTTCATCTTTTCGTCTTTAACCAATTGCTTAACATATTGAGGAATTATTTGATTCTCCATTTCTTCGTGTGAATAAAAAGATTCACTACCATCGTTGTTTTTAATGGTATACTTTAATTCTTCTTTTCCGAATAAAGGATGGTCTTTATCTACTAGAACCTGTCTTTTATTTTTCTCTAAAAGAAATTCATATAGTTTCTTTTCATCAGGGTCAGGTAAATTTAATTTTTCTCTTGCTAAGGATACAAGCATATTAAATTTAGTTTCTAGTAGATAATTATATAATTCTTCCTTGTATTGTTCTTTAGAAATTTGGCGCTTCGATTGAACTACATTTGCATAAAAAAGATCATTAATAAAGTCCTTAGGTAAAGTAAAAGGGTTATTTTCAAATAAATTGAATTTTAGGTACTGATCTTCAATAAAATTGATAATAGCTTGCTTGTTTTGGAGAAAGTTAAGTTTTATACTTTCCTCTATTTCTTCTATTTTGCTACTAGATAGTTTAAAGACTTTATCAAGAAAAGAACGATCGATATTAGCGGGTACAATTCGAATAATAGCATCAATAATGATTTCTAGTTCTGGTTGTGCTAATAAGAAGTCAATAATTGAAGGGCGGGTTCCTAAAAGATAAATTAAATCTTGCCTATTTAGATTGGGCCAAATATGTGAAATAGAAGTTTTTATACTATGCCCAATAGACTTATCTTTAAATAGTTTAGTAATATGAGGAGAAAATAAAGTATTAAGGATAATATGTTGCTTTTGTTTGGGAGTACCACTAATTTCTTGAGGAATAGGAATATGAGCTCTAATTTCATACTGAATTTCAGGGTTTTCTGCAAAAAGAGTTTTTACAAATTCAGCTTTTCCTTCATTTTGAGCTAAAATTTGTAGGTAATTATTTTTTTCACTTTCATTATAGTTTACCTCAAATTGATAATGGGGAAATAGATTCTCTATATTTAGTTCTTCTTGAGGCAAAACTAAAAACTTATAGACAAATTTATGGTCATTAGTATCGGGTATTTGGCTTTCTTTGATAGATTTAGTATAAAGATAAGGCTGAGTTAAGAAGCTATATTGATTTTCGGAGAAGTGTTTATCTAGGATTTTTTTGCACTTATCATTAAGCTGTTGAAACAATATAGATGGGCCGAATCTTTGTTTTATTACTTCGAGTGGAACAGCATTTTTTCTAAAGCCTGGTATGTTAACTATTTTTTTATATTCTTGCAATGTTTTTAGGTATTCCTGATAGTAATCTTCTTCCTTGAAGAAAATAGTTATACTAACAAGGTTAGTTTCGTCTTTTTGGGCGGTTAATTCCAATGTACGTAGCGTTTGGTTTTAGATAGAAATTATAATTAAATTATTTTTAAGCTATTTGTACGGATGAAGGGACTCGAACCCTTACTCTTTGCAGAACTAGATCCTAAGTCTAGCGCGTCTACCAATTCCGCCACATCCGTATAAATCCAGGAACAAATATAAATTATTAATTTGTAATTTGCAAGTTAAATTTTTGAGTATAAGGCTTAGGTTGAAATGTCTCAGGCTAGCATACCTTTACAAGAACAAGAGAAAACTAAAATACTAAAAGCCTATAAAAAGCTCATTTCGAGCTGCCTACCCTTTACTAATGAGGAGGAGCGAAAGCTAATAAGAGAAGCCTTTGAGCTTAGTAATAAGGCTCACAAGGGCATGCGTCGTAAAAGCGGAGAGTTGTATATATTCCATCCGCTAGCAGTAGCACAAATTATTATCGATGAAATTGGTCTTTATGATTATACTTCTGTGATATGTGCTCTTATTCATGACGTAGTAGAAGATACTGATATTACGCTGGATGAAATTCAGCGAAAATTTGGACTAACAGTACGGCAGATAGTAGATGGGCTCACGAAGGTTTCTGGCGTATTTGACTCTACTGCCAATAAGCAGGCAGAGAGTTTGCGCAAGATGCTAATTACAATGTCTTATGATATTCGTGTAGCTCTTATCAAGATTGCAGACCGGCTGCACAATATGCGTACCCTTGATTCTATGCGGCAGGAGCAGCAATTGAAGATTTCGGTAGAAACAAAGGCTCTTTATGCACCCCTGGCTCATAGATTGGGCTTATACCCTATAAAATCTGAGCTTGAAGACTTAGCTTTGAAGTACACAGAACCCCAGGTATATAACGAAATAGCTCGAAAATTGAAAGAGACCCAAGCTGATAGGGATACTTATATACAAGACTTCATAAAACCAATAAAACAAAAAATGGAAGAAATCGGAATTGATTGTAAGATAACAGGAAGGGTCAAGTCGATTTCTTCGATTTATGAAAAAATGCTTAAACAGCACGTTACCTTTGAGGAAGTGTACGATATTTTTGCAATTCGTATAGTAATTGACCCTAAAGACAAAGATGAACGTGGGGTTTGTTGGAGAGCCTATGCAGCTATTACTTTAACTTATACCCCTCATCCTAATCGTTTGCGGGATTGGATATCTAGTCCTAAAGCAAATGGATATGAGTCATTACATACTACCGTTATGGGTCCTGGAGGAAAATGGGTAGAGGTGCAAATACGAACTAAGCGCATGGACTACATAGCGGAACGAGGCCTAGCTTCTCACTATATGTACAAAGATAAAAATTCAGAAGCGCAAAAGGAAAGTCTACAAGAAAAATGGCTTAATAGCATACGTGATTTGCTGGAAAATAAACAGATTAACGGACAAGATTTTTTCTCGGTGGTTACTAGCAATTTGGTAGCTGAGCAAATTTATGTTTTTACTCCTAAAGGAGACTTGATAGAACTACCTGTAGGTGCTACAGCAATAGATTTCGCCTATGCTATTCATACGGATATTGGAAATCATGCTATTGGAGCTAAAGTTAATCACAAAACTGTTTCTCTTAATTATGAGCTTTCTAACGGCGATCATGTAGAAATTTTAACTGCCAAAAATCAAAAGCCTAATATTAAGTGGTTGGAGTTTGCTAAAACTATAAAAGCCAAAACTAAAATTAAAGAGGCTACTCGAATAGAGCGGCAAGCACTAATAGAAAAAGGGAAGCTCCTTTTTCAGAGAAAAGCCAAGAGCTTGAATGTAAGTGATAATCACCCTATTATAAAAAAACTATTAGAAGAATTTGATTTAAATAACCTGGATGATTTTTATTTTCTACTAGGAAGTCACAGACTAAGTACTCAAAAACTAAATGACTTTATTAATAAAAACCTTAAATATTTACAGTCTTCTACTTCTAAGCTGGAAATTGGTGAACTACCCTCCCCTTCACCCTCCGAGTTAATTAATCCGGAGGATGTAGATTTAGACTCCATGACAATTAAAGACGCTGATTTGAATGCAACAGTTAAAACTGGGAAATGCTGTAATCCTATTCCAGGGGACGATATTATTGGTATTTCTGACCCTATTGAAGGAATAGTAATCCACCGCTTACATTGCTTGCAGGTAGTAAAAACAATTAATCAAGACCCCGATAGAGTTATTAAGACCAAGTGGAGCACCGGAAATTTAGTAGAATTTTTAACTTCTATTCGAATTACAGGCTACGATAGAATGGGCATGCTGAATGATATAGTACGTACTATCTCTATGGTTATGCGAATTAATATTCGTTCTATTACTATCGATGTTCAGGACGATATGTTTGAGGGGGTAATAAAATTTTATGTTCGAAACATTAAGGAGCTTAATCAAGTAATAACTTTATTGAAAAACATTAGTGGGGTACTCACTGTTGAAAGAACTTAAATTTAATTTACCCTAAAAGTTGCTTTTAATCCAATGATACCTATTGTTATTAGGAGGAGAAAAAGAATTTGGATCCAACTTAGAGATTGATTAAAAAATAAGTAGTCTATAACTATGCTTCCTGTAAGAGCTAAACCCATCCAAATGGCAAAAGCTAGGGAGGGAGGAATCTTTTTCATAGCGAATGAAAAAAATAGTACATTTCCTAAACCAAAAATAACATACCCTAGTACTGGAAAAATTGCCTTCCAGGGTTCAATAGAATAGAATAATTCTTTCCACTGAATAGCACTTAAACGACTTTTATCGATAAACTTCAAACTATACATCCAGCAAATTTCTAGAAGAGAAGCGAAGATTAATGAGGCCCAATACTTCAAAGCTTAAAAGTTTTATTTTAGCTTTACTAATTTACCCAATATTTTCTCCCAGAAAAGCAAAAGTTTTTGCCGTGTATTACAATATAAGCTTCCCGCCTTTGAATGACTAAATTTTTCAACATCAAAGCGCCAGAAAGCAAATATATGCTGTAAAAGATAATCATTAGGGTAAGGATAATATAAGCCAAATTTTTGAGGTTTTTCATTAGCGGGCAAAAAAGCTGTTCCAAATATCCAATCCCAAAATGCAAACTTAGTAGCATAGTTAGCAAAAAAAACCCTTTTATCATCTGCGTGGTGCCAACGATGTAGTTCAGGGCCATTAATAATATATACTAAAAAACCCGAGCGTACGTCAATATTAGAATGAATGTAATTGCCCCATACCGCGTCAATGAGAGCTTTAATAGGAACTACTTCGGGGGCAGCACCCAAAAATATAATGGGAGCAAACTCAATAGTTTGATTAATAAGAATTTCTAAAGAATGAGAACGAGCACCAGCTATCCAGTCCACTTCGGTATTGGAGTGGTGGGCTTCATGGGTACGCCATAAAATTTTATTAGTATGTTGAAGACGATGAAACCAATAAATATAGAAATCATGTAAGAATAAAAAGAAAAGAACTTGTACCCATATGGGCCAACTTGTTACTAACTGCAGGGAAGAAAATTGAAATTTATTATCTAGGGGTAGTATGATATAATCGAAGATAATGATTTTTAATACATAACTTTGAACTAAAGTATACCAGAAGAAATCTGTCCAGAAGCCTTTTCTAAAAAATTTTAAGCCTGGTGTGTATGGAAATATACGCTCGAGAATAATTATTACTAATGTACTAATGATGAGAATCAAAAAGGTGACAATTTCTACTTGGGTCCATTTCATACTATCGGGGCTGGGGTTTCAATCCATGATGGATACGCAGGCGCTTCATCGCGCTAAGTTCGCTTTCATATACTTTTTTGATGCCATCGCCTAAAGCAACTTCGATATCTCGAATATCACGTACCAATTTTTCCATACCTGTAGGTTCTACAGAAGCAGCTTGGTCCGAGCCCCACATAGCGCGGTCTAAAGTAAAATGTCTTTCTACAAAACAAGCTCCTAGAGCTACTGCAGCAATAGTAGTGGCAAGACCCGTTTCATGCCCTGAATACCCGATGGGAATATTAGGAAAAAGATGCTCTAAGGTTTGAATCATTCGTAAGTTTAATTCGTGAGGTGGGCAAGGGTAGGTGGAAGTTGAATGAGCCAATAATAAATTTTCTTCTCCAATAGCCGTCACAGCGCTATTGATTTCTTCTTGAGTTGACATTCCTGTAGAAAGGATAAGAGGCTTTCCTGTAGATTTCATTTTTCGCAGCAATTCCCAATCTGTGAGGCAGGCGGAAGCAGCTTTATATAGCGGTGGGTTGAATTGTTCAATAAAATCTACTGCTGGAATATCCCAACAGGAGGCAAACCAGTCGATTCCCTTTTTTTTGCAAAAGGCATCTATAGCCTGATACTCTTTTGGTCCGAATTCTACCTTATGGCGATATTCTATATAAGGAATTCTTCCCCAGGGGGTATCTCTTTCCACATACCATTGTTCCTTGGGTACACACACTTCCGGAGTTCGTTTTTGGAATTTTACTGCGTCGCAGCCTGCTCTATGGGCAGCTTCTATCATTCTCAGAGCTAGATCTAAGGAACCATTGTGATTAATGCCAATTTCTGCAATGATATAAACTTTTTGTCCTTTTCCAATCTTTCTTTGGTTAGGTAAAATGATTACTGACATTTGAAAAAAAATTGTTGATTGATTAAAGAGTTTTTTTGTAGGTTTGAGCTCGGATAATAAATTCTGCAAATTCTCGAAAAGCCCCCTCTCCTCCTTTATTTTTGCAGTGGTAATGGGCTAAGGGTTGAACAAATATAGTTGCATCCTGGGGAGCGGCTGTTAAGCCTACTAGCGAAAATACTTCTTCATCGTTAATATCATCACCAATATAGGCAATAGAGCAGAGTTCCAAGTTTTTTCTTTGGGCAAGTGCTTTGATAAGAGTTGCTTTATCTTTTATGCCTAAATGCACTTCTTTAATATTTAATTTTTCAGCTCTTTTAAGTACAATTTTGGAAAGTTCACCTGTTACAATACCAGTTTCTATTCCTATAAGTCTTAACCTTTCTACACCCATACCATCTCGAATAGAAAATTTTTTAATATATTCCCCCTCCGAACTGTAGTATACGCCATTATCTGTGAGGACGCCGTCACAGTCTGTTAAAACTAACTTTATTTTTTGTGCTTTATTATAGAGTTCTTGCGCAAGAAGCATTGCTCTAAAAATAAAAAAAATAAAAACTTAACTTTCTGGAATGCTTACCCAAAAAGGATTTTGCCCCCTTTGAGCAGAAGGCAAAGGAGAATAGTTAGCATAGGTACCGAATAAAGTATGTATGCTAGCTAGCAAAGTGCTTAATTGAGTAATAGAGTAGGGAGTAGAATGAAAAGTTATATCCTTTTCTTTTAATTGAGCTAATTCCCATTCCCAACCATTAGTAAGGTATGCATAAATACAATTATTTGAATTATTAGTAGCCTGTAGAGTTTGTAAAGTGCAGAGAATAGAAATTGTATTTTCCCAGGCATGGATATCAAGATTTTCAGACACTTGTATAAGCAAGAAAATAGGAAATTTTAAGGTATCATAATTGGGAGGAGAACCGGCGCATGAAAATAAGTAGTTAGGCTTAAGAATTTGATTCCCTTTTTCTAACTCAATGCAGTGGCTCCATAGAGCAATGGTATCAAAATTGTGCAAAGTATGAAAGATAATAGGAGCTACAAAAAATTCTTTAATATATACTAGTCGCTTTTCTGACAGATAGGGAAGCCTTTTTTTAGCAAAATCCAGAGCAAGTAATAAAGAGCTCGGTTCAGAGTGAGCCTTCTCTTTTATAAGGCTTTTTCTATAAAAGTTTAATTCAGGAAATAATTGATTTAAGGGGTTAAGCATTCAAAAAGTTTTTTAAACTAAACTATATGGCCGTCCAACCACCATCTACAACTAAGTTTGCACCTGTCATATAAGAAGAAGCATCACTTGCTAAAAAAATTAGAGCCCCTTGGTAATCATTGGGCTGTGCCATTCTTCCTAATAAAGTTCTTTTAGAATAATTTTGAATAAAAAAAGAATCTTGTTGGTTTTCCACGCCGCCTGGTGATAGGGCATTGACTCGTACCCCTCTTTTTCCCCAGTAGGCAGCTAAGTAACGTGTAAAGCTAATAATTGCACCCTTAGCAGTAGGGTAGGAAGGGGATTTGTAAAAAGTTTGTTCGCCTTCAGGATTTTGATATAAGGATTGATCAGGTCCAACTATTCCATAAGTCGAAGCTATATTTATAATACTTCCTTTTCCTGCTTGTGCCATTACTGTTCCCCAGATTTGGCAACAAAGAAATATTCCTGTGATATTTACTTCCATAGCCTTATTCCATGCTTCTAAAGGATAATTTTCGAATTGGGATAGTTCAGCTGCTAAAAGTGGGCTTTCGAAACTATCGTTAATAGCAGCATTATTTACTAGTATATCGATTTGAGAATAATTTTTTAGTATGGTATCTCTGCAGGCTACTAGACTATTTTTTTGAGTGATATCTACGTAGCAACTTAAGTGCGGGCCCGCAGGAAGCTCTTGTAATAAATCATTTAGATTGGTGCCAGGCAAATCCACAGCTACTATATGAGCTCCCGCTCCTGCTAGCGCTTGGCAGTGCGCTTTTCCTAATAGACCAGCCGCACCTGTTACAATAGCTACTTTTCCTTTCAGACTAAAAATATCTTCTAGATATTTCACTAGGTTTTAATTTTTGGGTTTAGTGTTAAAGTTACTTACTTTCCTAAAAACTGGCTGAACAGGTTCCCCCTTTAATTGGGAAGCTAGCGTATTGTTTTCAATCGCCTCCTTAAGCATATCTAAAACTCTATCATAAACTTGGATAGTGTATTCGATATCGTCTGTAGTATGGCTTAAACACATGTTATGAAAGCCTGCCCATAAAATACCATTTTTAATCATTTCTTGCTGTACAAAAGTTTTCTGCAATAAGGGATCGCCACCGCTAGGCTCAAACGTAATCATTGTGCGGCAGTTCATGCCAATACAGCGGGTAATATTGCCTAGTCCTTTTTTTTCTGAAAGTTGGTTATAACCATTTTTCAGTTTTTGGCCTATTTGATTAAGATAGTCAGGAACATTTTTTTCTTTTAGTACTTGTAGAGTGGCCTTAGTAGCTGCTAGACTTAGGGCTTCTCCTCCAAAAGTAGTAAAAAAGAAGACTTCCTCCTCAAAGAGGCGAAGAATTTCGTAGCGGCCAGTAAGGAAAGAAATAGGCATACCGTTAGCTACTGCTTTAGAATAAACAGCTAGATCAGGTTTTATATTATAGTATTCTTGCGCACCCCCTAAGGCTAAACGGAAGCCGGTCCACATTTCATCAAAGATTAAAAGTGTGCCATTTTTTTTACATAAAGCCTGTAGCTCGTGTAAAAAATTATTTTTAGGCTCTTCAAAGATTACAGGTTCTAAAATTACACAAGCGGTATCTTCATCTAAAGCTTGGGCTACAGAATCAATATCATTATAGTTAAAAGTATAAGTTAAGTCTTTAACAGCTTGAGGAATTCCTTTATCGCGCGAAGTAGTGCAAATATACCAATCATGCCAGCCGTGGTACCCACAGCATAGTACTTTATTTCTTCCTGTATAAGCTCGAGCAACACGTATAGCTGCGCTGCAAACATCTGCACCTGTTTTGCTAATTCTTACTGCTTCAGCATTAGGCACAATTTGATGGATAAGCTCACAAACTTCTACTTCTAACTCATGCATTAAAGAAAAAGTAATACCTTGCTGTAACTGTTCAATGATAGCTTTGTCTACTTCGGGATAACAATATCCCAAGGATATAGGACCAATTCCCATGTTGTAGTCTAAATACTCATTACCATCTACATCCCATACGCGGGCTCCCTTACCTCGCTTTAAGTATATAGGGGCTACCCCTCTAGTAAATTGTGTAGGTCCTTTGGCAAGGGTTTGGGTAACCGGTGTCATAATTTTTTTAGCTCTTTCATAGAGCGCAGTAGATTGAGCTATATTAGGATAATTTTCATTAAATCTAACCGTATTAGGCATAATTAATTTGCATCTAAGTAATGTAATATTGATTGAGTTAATTGAGGGGCTGTAAAGCCTTCGTATTTGAGCACATCTGCTAATAGGGCTGGTTTATACCACCTACTATTAAGTGCAAAAGGAATTACATTTGCGGTTATCTGTTTTTTTAATAGCAGCTCCGCAAGAATACTGTACAAACCTCCTACTAGGAAGTGGTCTTCTATAGTAACTATATATCTAGAGTGTTTTACTGCTTGCAAGATACAATTTTCATCAATAGGTTGTAAACTTCTTAGGTTAATAAGTCCTACGGAAAGACCTTTACTTGTTAAAAGTGATAGAGTTTCCAGAGCTTCAGCAAATAGTGTACCATAAACAAGAATAGTAAGGTCACTTCCTTCTGTAATTACTTCAGCTTTTCCTAATTCAAAAGGTTGATGAGAGTAATTAGGCTTACGCAAATTGATTCTACAATAGCTAGGATAGGGAGAGGACCAAATAGTCGGAAGAGCCAAAAGCATATCTTGTTCGTCGGCAGGCGCAAAAACTTGCATGTGAGGAATGCTACGCATTAAAGCAATATCCTCTAAAGCTTGATGAGTAGGTCCATTGGCTTCGGATAAAAAACCTGGTACAAAACTACTTAGCTTTACAGGCAATGCTGGAATTCCAACATCAGTACGAATAAATTCAAAAGCTCTGAGTGTTAAGAAAGTAGCTAGTGCGTGGATAATTGGAACTCTACCACAAACAGCTAAACCCGCTGCCATACCTACCATGCATTGTTCAGTAATACCCGTATCTATAAAGCGCCTCCCTAGAATAGGCGGTAAGTTACGGATGAGGGCCCTATTTTCTGCCGTCATCACAATATATTTTTCGTCTTTTAAGACTGTTTCTTGCAGAAGTGTTTCGTAATTCACAAGACAATATTTAATTATTTAACGTACTGTCAAAGTTTGGGATTCTAAGTTAGCTCTTTGCACTCCGTGTAGTTCCTGAATAAGTGCTTCTACTTCTTCCTTAGTAAAATTGCAAAACCATCTATCAGCCCTTGCTTCAATGCTAGGAAGACCTTTTCCTCTTACAGTATCAGCTATGATAACACTAGGTTTTTCTAAAGAAAATGGAAGCTGTTGAAAAGTTTGATGAATTTGTTCAAAATTGTGTCCATTAATTCGCCTTACAGCACAACCAAAGGCTTCAAATTT
Organism: Bacteroidia bacterium; assembly: GCA_025057395.1. GTDB lineage: Bacteria > Bacteroidota > Bacteroidia > J057 > JANWXU01 > JANWXU01. The sequence goes on from JANWXU010000005.1 coordinate 61,533, forward strand.
TGCTTCTAAAGGTTCTAAAGGAATAAGCTCCTCAGTAGCCATGTTGGCTTGAAAAAAATTTCTATCAACTACCAAAGTATAATTATTTAATTTATAGGCATTTGCAACTAAGAGAGTTTCCCAAACAGAGCCTTCATTTAATTCACCATCCCCTGTAATTACAATAACCTTGTTATTTCCCCCCTTCAGAAAAATATCATAGGCAACACCTAGGGCAACTGACGGTAAATGGCCTAGTGATCCTGAGTGGAATTCTATACCAGGTATTTGGGTATTAGGATGCCAGTAAATAAAATCATTAGTTTTAAGATGGTTTTGTAATCGGCTTATCTCAAAATAACCTAATTCTGCAAGTGTGGCATACAAAGCGGGAACATCATGCCCTTTGGATAGAAATAAATAATCTCGATTCTGATCTTTAAGAGTAGAGGGAGAAATGTTTAGGTAGTGGCTATATAAATAAACCAGAATATCTGCACAAGATAATGAGGCGCCTATAAAACATCCTCCGTCTGTAGAAAGGCGGATAATATGCTCTCTTACCCGCAAAGCTAATCTTTGTAAGGCAGCAATGTCGATTTCCTGTTCTTGCATTTGAAGATAGAGCTAAGTTTTAGTGAAAAATAACATAAGCAAAAATAGAAAAAACATCCTACATAAAATCTAATTTTGTCTCTTGAGCAGATATTGTTTTGAGCTCATGCAGGTGGTGTCTGTACCAATTAACGCCACAGTACTTTTTATTGATTTGATATAAAGAGGGTTCTTTTTCCAGGAGAGTAAGTATATCTTGTAAACTAAAATTAGGACAAAGAGGATAGAGCCTTTCATAAACAGCTTTGATAAATTCATAATCTTCGGGATAATCCAGGGTGAAGCGGTGGGTCATAGAATAATTTTTGCCCGTTTCCCAAGTAACATTGCCTATGCGAAATTTATTAGGGTTTTCCCATATGTAAGGGGTAGTATGTTCCCTTTCGAAGTTACGGGTAGCATTTTTCCAAGCTGTTTCTAGAGTGGAAAAAGTCATAATTTCCACATCATTTCCGTCGGGGTAAGTAGCCGGGTGAAGATTACTAACGTAATCGAAAGCAGGAAAATTATCTAAAAAATAGTCAATTACCTTGTTAATTATTTGAGGGTCGATAAGAGGGCAATCCGAAGGAATTTTAACAATCCATTCTGCTTGTGTTGCTAGCGCAGCTTGATAATGTCGATCGAGGAGGTCAGTAGGATGCCCCTTCAAGGTGGGTACGCCGATGCTCTCACATTCTTTGATAATTAGCTCATCTTCAGGCTCGCGGGTAGTAATTACCCAGATATGATGGTATTTGCTAAAACGTAAGCGCTCGATCATTCGATAGAGCAAAGACTTGCCTAATACAGGCAGCAATACTTTACCAGGCAAGCGAGTAGAGCCCATTCTTGCTTGAACAAGAATGACTCCCTTGGGGCTAGGACTTAGCTTCATAATGGATCTAGCGATAATAAAGACTATGATAGACTATGATTAAGGTAAAGTTAAGTTGAGTTTTTTGAAAGCAAAAAATTAATCTTATGTATAAAAACTGCTAAATTTGAAACAATAACATAAAAAGCCTATGTCTCAAGAAAGTACGATGTATAACTTTTGGTTGAATTTTATGCTATTGCTGCCCACCCTTGGTGTACCAGTGATACTATTGGCTAAGGATAAAGTAGCAAAATATATTGCTATGCTTTTTAGCGTGATTACTTTCTTGCTTTCTGTATTCCTTTATGTGCAATATCAAACATATAGCACTAGAGAAATAACGGCAGGCTTGTTTGTTTTTGAAACAGCTTACAATTGGATAGGTATGCTAGTGGGCAATGAATGGGTAACCAATTTTGATATTAAATTTATTACAGGGGTAGATGGAATCTCAATTTACTTAGTATTGCTCACCACTTTGCTTTTTCCTCTTTCGATATGGTTTTCATGGGGCTCAATAACCGAGAACGAAAAAGCTTACTATGCTCTCCTCTTGCTCCTAGAAACAGGAGTTTTGGGAGTGTTTGTAGCTTTGGATTTGGTATTATTTTATATATTTTTTGAGGTGGGGTTAATACCTATGTATTTTTTGATTGGTCTTTGGGGGGGAAAAGATAGAATTTATGCTGCGGTAAAGTTTTTTTTATATACTCTTGTGGGTTCTTTACTAATGCTAATTGCCATCTTGTATTTAGGTTATTCGGCAGGGCAGGCTGTAAATGGAGGCGTATTTACTACAGACCTTATTAAAATTTTGAATTATTCAGTTCCTACCGATGTACAGCCTTGGTTATTTTGGGGCTTTTTTCTAAGCTTTGCTATAAAAGTACCTCTCTTTCCTTTTCATACGTGGTTGCCTGATGCGCATGTACAAGCGCCTACGGCTGGGTCGGTTCTGCTAGCGGGAGTTTTATTGAAATTAGGTACTTATGGGATAGTTCGTTTTTGCCTTCCTTTATTTCCGGCTGCTTCTCTTGATTATGCTACGGCAATAGCAGGTTTGGGCCTAGTAGGAATTATTTATGGAGCTATGGCTGCCATGGTACAAACTGATATTAAAAAGCTAATTGCCTATTCCTCAGTAGCTCACATGGGTTTTGTGGTTATGGGAACTTTTGCTATGACGGAAGAAGCTTTAAGTGGCGCTGTATTGCAAATGATAAATCATGGAGTTTCGACAGGTGCTTTGTTTTTGATTGTAGGAATGATTTATGATAGAACTCATACTCGCGAGATTGCTGAATATGAAGGAGTTGCAACTCATCTGCCTATTTTTACGTTATTTTTTATGATTAGTACTTTATCGTCGATTGGCTTACCGGGTCTGAATGGGTTTGTAGGGGAATTTTTGATTTTACTAGGTTCTTTTAAATCGAGTGTGTTTCATCCTTCCTTGGTAATTTTTGCTACAACAGGAGTGATTATTGCAGCAGTATACATGCTATGGATGTTTCGTCGCGTAATGTTTGGTAAGTTGGACTTTGAAAAAACGCCTAAGCTTAAGGGTACTACCGATTTAAATAGTTTAGAAGTGGGGGTTCTACTTCCTTTAGTAATTTTAATGTTTGCTATTGGTTTATATGCTACTCCTTTTTTAGAAGAAATTAATAAAAGTTCAGCTATTATAATATCTAAAGTTATGGCTAAGTGATGAGAGTTAAACTTTTGAGGTGATAAAGTGCATAATGGGGTAAGATTAGTGAATTTTCTATTAATAATCTTACCCGATTCATTATTTTGAAGAGTTTGTAAAACGTATGGGGGCTATGAGAAAAAAGATATTGGTTATTTATACAGGGGGTACTATTGGCATGGTACAAACTGAAAAAGAGCCCTATTTACGTCCTGCTAGCTATAAAAATATTCGAGAGTTTTTGCCTGAAATTGAGCGCCTTCCTTGTGATCTAGACCTAAAGACATTTTCTTCTCCTATAGACTCTTCCAATATGTTGCCAGAAATATGGCTTACCTTAGCAGAATTAATCTACACTAATTATGAGGCGTTTGATGGATTTGTAATTTTGCATGGTACTGATACAATGGCTTATACTGCTTCAGCTCTTTCCTTTTTATTAGAGGGACTCACCAAGCCAGTAATTCTCACAGGTGCTCAGTTACCTATTGATATGATTCGAACTGACGCGCGAGAAAATCTAATAACAGCGCTAGAATTTGCTTCTCATCCAGAGTATGCTTTGCCAGAGGTAGCTATTTGTTTTGATTCAAAAATATTGCGCGGCAACCGAGCATCAAAGTATAGTTCGGAGAAATTTCAAGCTTTTTTTTCGCCTAATTATCCGCCACTAGCAGAAGCAGGAGTGCATTTAGAGCTCTATACTGAAAATTGGTTAAAGCTCCACAACAAAGCTCCTTTTTCAATTCAAAGAAATTTAGATGATAATATTATTCTAATCAAATTTTACCCAGGCATTCAGCGTCAAGTATTAGAAGTACTACTTACAATGCCTAATATTAAAGGATACGTGCTAGAAACCTATGGAACAGGAAACTTACCTGATTTTCCTTGGTTTATTAGTATTTTGAAAGAACAAATTGAGAGTGGAAAGATTGTTTTGAATGTTACTCAGTGCCCAGCAGGTAAAGTAATTCAAGAAAAATACAAAAATGGGAAAAAACTTCTTGAAATAGGGGTAATTAGTGGACGCGACCTTACCACTGAAGCGGCTATTACGAAGATGATGTACGTGCTAGGCAAGGAAACTGAACCCCATAAAATAATAAGTTTACTAAATACTAATCTGCGGGGTGAAATGTCTGATGCTTAATTTATGAAGTATTATGCAGAAAAAGTGTAATTACACCATACTAGGTCTAACGTGTATTAGCTGTGCAGAGAGTGCAGAAAAAATAATCAAAAATCAAGAAGGGGTATACGATGCCAAAGTACATTTTGCTACTAAAACTGTAGAGCTAGAATTCGAGGAAAAAAAAATTAATTTTGAAAAAATAAAAAAAGAATTAAGTAAGCTAGGGTATTCTTTTATATTGAATCAAAATGAAACCAGACTGATACAAAAAAGAATTAAGAGAGAGTTAAAATACAAAACAATT
>JANWXU010000060.1 GCA_025057395.1 Bacteroidia bacterium
TAATACGCGCTTACATTTATATAAAATGATGACTGATTTTTTACTTCGTAAATTATAATATAAATAAATAATTTACTCTTGCTGAAAAAAAAATTGAATTAATGGGGGAACAATATCTTTTTGTGCATTTAAAGAAAGATAAGGAATGCGGTGCTTTTGTTGAAGAAAGAAGAGGGTAGAGCTAATTTTATCGAATTCTTTTTGAAGTTTTAAAGAAGAATTTTTCTGCCAATTTAATAGCCAAAATTGATGATTAGTTTCTAAATTTCGCAAAGGTAAAATTCCTCGGATAGAAGGAAGTACCTCAAGGGGGTGGTATATGCGAAAAAGTATTACTTCATGCTGCCTAACAGCTCGAATAATTGCAGTGCTAAACGAAGGATCGATAAAATCAGATAATATGAAAATGAGTGCTCGCTTGTGCTGAGTTTTTTGTATATATTCTAGACCTATACTCAGACGAGTTAATTTACTTTTTGGATTAAACTTGTGAGCTGTATCTAAGATGTTCAAAAGATGATTTCGTCCTCTGGCACAGGGAAAGTAAAATTCAATTTTATCAGTTACTCCTACTGCTCCCAGTTTATCTTGATTACGAAAGGCACAGTAGCCTAGCAAAGTAGCTAATTCTAAACTAACTTCTTTTTTATTAGCAAATTCTAAGGAAGCACTTAGATCAATTAATAAGATAACGTTCAGTTCGCGGTCTTCTTGAAAAACTTTTACATGGAGCTCGCCCGTTCGGGCAGTGACATTCCAATCTATATATCTTACATCATCTCCTAATTGATAGGGGCGAATCTCCGCAATTTCAATACCTGTTCCTCTGAAAGCAGTTTTATAGGCTCCTATAAGCTTAGCTTCAGTAATTTTGCGTAATTTGAAGCGAATTTTTTTGAGCTTTTGCAGTACAGGATTCATTCGGCAAGCGACTTTTTAAGACTCTCGAGGGCAGCCTTCGCACTTATAGGAATGCCTACATAAATGTAACACTTATCACCTATATATTCCAAGCTTACCATTTTCCCTTTATAGATACCATCCACGTAGTGCATTGTTTGAGAAGGAGCAATTACATAAGGAATTTCGCCCTCGAAACCGGCTATAGTAGCTTGAGCCTTTTCGCAAAGAAAAACCTTATTTAAAAAATCATTAATGTAAATTTCAGAACCAATTTTTAATTCTTCATAAGTGTAGAATTTTTCGGTTTCTTCTTCTGGATTTTCAATGAATATAGCGAAGTCTCCCTCGTCTTCGTGCAGCCACCAATATTGATCTTTTGAATTTTCTACTAATAACCACTCATCCCAAAACCCTGCTTCGTACTGGTAGCGTACTCTTCCAATTATTTCCATTAGATTGTCACCCCAGTGGAAAAAAGAATGTATTTTTACAAAGGAATCATAATCGGCAAGTAGTACTTTTTGTTTTACAGCTTCAAGAGAATCTGCGTTCAATAAAATAGTATTATTGCAATACTCGCAGACAATCATTCTTGTGAATCGAAACTTTTTAGGCAAGGGGGCACCACACGCAGGGCAAATAAGTTCTTGCAAGGGCATTAGTAATGAGTTTTAATTTTTTCAAAGAATGTTTGTATAACTTGATCTGCAGCTAGAGAAGGTGAAATTTGTTGTTGTAATACTTTATTTTCTAGTTCTTTTACTTTTTCTTTACATTCAGGAGTATGATAAAAGAAATCTAGCAAAAAAGATTGTATAGATCTATGGAACCAATCGACTTGCTGTTGTTTCCTCTTTTTTTCAAACCAATGGGTAGTGTATGCCCAATTTTGATAATCGAGTAGCATTTGCATAAGCTCTTCTAAGCCTTCTTGGCTAAAGGAAGATACTAAAATCACTTTAGGTATCCAACCATTAGTAGAGGGAGTTAATAGATGAAGTGCAAATTGTAAGTCTTTAGCTATTTTTTTAGCTAAAGGCTTATTATTGCCCTCTGCTTTGGTAATAGCAATGCCGTCTGCTAGTTCCATAATTCCTCTTTTTATACCTTGCAATTCGTCACCCGAGCCCGGAAGTTGTAAAAGAAGAAAAAAATCTGTCATTTGATGGAGCTCTGCTTCGCTTTGTCCTACGCCCACACTTTCTACAATAATGAAATCAAAGCCTGTGGCTTCGCAAATCAAAATAGCTTCTCGTGTAGCTCTGGCTACTCCCCCTAACGTATTTCCGGCAGCGGTAGGGCGAATAAAAACACTAGGGTTTTGGCTCAGCTTTTCCATTCGAGTTTTATCGCCCAAAATGCTCCCCTTGGACTTTTGACTAGAAGGATCGATAGCAAGAATAGCTAGTTTTTGAAAATGTCGTAAAATAACAGGACCAAAATTCTCTATTAATGTACTTTTGCCTACACCAGGAGGACCTGAAATACCTAGCCGAAAGGAATTTCCGGTAAAGGGCAACAGCTCGCTTAGAAGTGATTGAAATAACTTTTTATCTTCTACTCTTGTACTTTCTGCAAGGGTAATCACTTCACTAAGAGTAGGCACATGCTGCGCCCTTAATAATTGCTTGTATTCTTCTACACTTTTTCTTTTTCGAAACACAGCTACTAAGCGATATAAAGTCTATCGCTTAAATAATTTTAGTAATGGCCATAGCAAGTTGCATATTACCTTGGATTTTAATATGCCCTGTTAAGAAAGATTGTAGGGCATTGACTTCTTGTAGCATAATTCTGTGTAAGTTTTCGTTACTCATTTTAATGGTACAATCTGTAGGTAGGGTAGGGTCGTTATTAACAATATTAGGCACTTGTGTTGCATCTACATACACACATCCATCATCTAAATCAAACCTTACCCTTCCTCGAATTCCACAATCTTCTCCTACCTTTTTACGTATAGCTTCTGTAAGCATATCCAGCGTAATGGCCATATCTTTTATATTTTCTTATTTCTAAAATTAATATTACAAAAATTATAAATAATTGTAGTAAAACTTTTAATCTAAATGTTGCAAATAAATATATTTTGTCGGATTATAATTTTTCAGTGGGTACGGGTATTTTTTGTAAAGCCTGGTCAATTCGCCAAAGCGTTTCTTCTTTTCCTAAAAGTTCCAATATATCAAAAACGCCAGGTCCAAAAGTGACACCTGTTACTGCAAGGCGGATAGTAGGCATAATTTTACCCGCAGATAGCCCCTTTTCGCTAGCTAATTGTTTGCCCAACATTTCTAAATTTTTACTATTCCATTCTTGTATTCCTTGTAATTGCCGACTAAAGTCTATTAAAAAAGCAATATTTTGCGTTTTCCAGCTTTTTTCAATAAGCTCTGGCTCGTAGGTATTAGGCCTTAAAAAGAAATATGGGGCTAAATTGGTGAAGTCGGTTAGATATTCTACTCTGTCACTTAATAGCTCGATTACCCGTTTTAAATAAGGAGCGGCTGGAATAGGCCATCCTTTTTTCTCTAAATCTTGAACTACATATGGTAGTAATTCTTCAGGCGACTTTTTCCGGATGTAATATTGGTTATACCAAATTGATTTCTTTTTATCGAATTTAACCCCTGATTTTCCTACTCTTTCTAATGAAAAATGTTGAATAAGCTCTTGCATAGAAAATACTTCTTGATGGGTGCCCGGATTCCAGCCAAGAAAAGCAAGAAAGTTAATAAATGCTTCTGGTAAATAGCCGCTTTCTTTATAACCTGAAGATTTATTGCCGGTTATAGGGTCAACCCATTCTAAGGGGAATACGGGGAAGCCATAGCGATCTCCATCCCTTTTACTTAATTTTCCCGAGTCATCCGGACTAAGAAGTAAGGGTAGGTGTGCAAATACGGGCATTTCCCATCCAAATCCCCGGTATAATAACACATGTAAAGGAGTAGAGGGAAGCCATTCTTCACCTCTTATTACGTGAGTAATTTTCATAAGGTGGTCATCTACCACATTAGCTAGGTGGTAGGTGGGCATTCCATCACTTTTAAGTAAAACTTTATCATCAAGTTGGCTTGAGTGTACACTTACCCATCCTCGAATTTTATCTTCAAAGCGAATTTCTTCTTTTCGAGGAACTAACATGCGAATAACATAGGGTTCATTACTTTCCAAACGTTTTTGAACTTCTTCAGCAGGAAGGGTTAAACTATTGAGCATGTATTGGCGGGTGATAGCATTATATTGGGGAGACTTATTTCCAGCAGCTTTGGCTTTTTCACGCATTTCCTCGATTTGCTCTGGTGTATCAAAGGCATAGTAAGCATGGCCTTTAGCAACAAGCTCTTCTGCATATGCTTTATAAATAGGCTTTCGTTCACTTTGCCGATAAGGCGCATCCGGACCCCCTATGTGAGGACCATAATCGGCATGAATTCCACACCATTCCAAGGAACGCAAGATGTACTCCTCAGCACCAGGTACAAGCCTTGTTTGATCAGTATCTTCAATGCGAATGATAAAATCCCCACCGTGGTGTTTGGCAAATAAGTAGTTATATAAAGCTGTTCTTACTCCTCCTACGTGCAAGGGGCCTGTAGGACTAGGCGCAAAACGTACTCTTACTTTCTCAGTCATCAGATAATCTTTTAATACAAAGTTAATAAAATACCCTAGTACCTTGAAAATTAGAAGTAATTATAGCTTAAAATTTGTTCCCTTTCGGGCCCTATTGAGACGTAGCTAATAGGGATACCAATTCGTTTTTCAATCTCTTGTAGAAAAAAGCTTAAGTGTGGGTCGTCTAAATCGTTCTTTTGCCAGCTATGAAATTGTATGTAAACAGGCTGTGGACTACTAGAAAGTGCTTTTTCCGTAAAGGAATATGGAATTTCTTGATAGGCTATTGCTACTAAAATTTCTTCTAAGTTTTGAAGTACATCCAGTTTAGTAAAAATAATTTCTGTAACTCCATTAATGTCTATAGCTCTTTGAAGGGCAACTAAGTCAAGCCAGCCACAACGACGAGGGCGGCCTGTGGTAGCACCATATTCTTGCCCTCGCTTTCTGAGTACGTCTCCGATGCTATTATTTTGCTCAGTAGGGAAAGGACCATTTCCTACTCGAGTAGCATAAGCCTTGCTTATTCCTATTACTTTTCGGATAGCACCAGGAGGAACTCCTAAGCCGGTGCAAGCTCCACCGGCTGAGGTATTGGAGCTAGTTACATAAGGATAGGAGCCGTGGTCGATATCTAACCCAAACCCTTGAGCCCCCTCCGCCAAAATAAATTTGTTTTTTTTTAATGCAGCTATTAAATATGCTGAAGTATCAATGATAGGGTATTTTTTTAATTCATTAATAGCTTCTAGGTAAGCCTGACATTCTGCTTCTGAGGCAGTAGGATGCCCGGATTTTTTAAGAATATCGTTATGGATTTTGCAAGCTTGCAAAAATTTTTTTTCAAAACTATTTTGAAGACAATCACCTAAACGAAGTCCTTTTCTTGCAATTTTATCTTGATAAGCCGGGCCTATTCCCCTTTTGGTAGAACCAATAGCAGCGCTTCCACGGTTTTGTTCTTCAAGATTATCCAAGTACACATGAGTAGGTAGAATTAGATGGGCACTATCAGAAAGGAATAATTTTTCTTGGATATTGCACCCATGTGCTATAAGAGTTTCGACTTCTTGCTTTAGCAGCAAAGGGTTAAGCACTACACCATTTCCTATCACACATTGAATGTGAGGATGAAAAACACCTGAAGGAATTTGATGTAAAACAAATTTTTGATTTTGATAATACACGGTATGACCTGCGTTAGGCCCCCCTTGGTATCTTGCAACGATCTCATACTGCGGGGCGATTACGTCAATAATTTTGCCTTTTCCTTCATCTCCCCACTGTAAGCCTAACAGAATATCTAGTGGCATGCTTTAGGCCCTTTCTTTGAGTAATTTTTCTTTTCCCTCTTCAAGTGTTGGGACTACCGAAAAAACAGAATTAAGTTTGGTAATGTTAAGTAGGTTTAGAATGTTATCAGAAGGGTTACACAAAATCATTTCCCCTCCTTTAGCTCGCACCTTAGTATATAAGGTTATAAATACACCTAGCCCTGTACTATTTATATGTTTCAAATTAGTAAGATCTATCAGAAAGTACTTAAAGTCTTTATCTAGGTAGTTAGCAAATTCATTTTTTAGGGCAAGGCGATCACTTTCTCCTAGTAAGGAGCCTTCCAGCTGAAATATTACAACTTTGTCTTCAGTAAAGTGTTGGTAGTTCATTTGAAAATCTTCCATAAAGTTGAACCAAAATACTAAAATACTACAAATTATTATTTTTTCTTACTTTAGCCCGGGGGCAGTTATTAGCATTTAAACAGTTTCCATAGAAGATAATAGAATGGTATTTAATATCAAACTTTAGGATAGTACTCATCAAATTTTGAATATCTGCAATACGAGGGTCGCAAAATTCTACTTCTGCGTTGCAGTCCAAACAAATGATATGGCCATGCTGTCGGTAACGGAAAGCTTTTTCATATACCGCTTGGTTATTGCTAAAGTGATGTTTAAGTACTAATTCACATTCTTCTAAAAGGTCGAGAGTATTATATACAGTAGCTCTGCTTATGCGATAATTTTTATTTTTCATATGCAAATATAACGACTCGACATCAAAGTGGTCGGTTCTTCTATAAATTTCTTCAAGAATGGCAAACCTTTCGGGCGTTTTGCGCAAGCCGCGTTTATCAAGTATTTCGCTGAAGATTTCCTTTACTTGCGCTAATGTTTTTTCCATTAATTCAGGCGTGTTTTCAGGCATAGGTTAAAGATCGGATAGAGAGTTAATACTTTGTACAGGTATTTGAGGCACAATTTTTTTTACTAACCCCTGTAAAACGTTACTCGGTCCCACTTCAATGAGCATTTGGGCACCGTCTTTTACCATATTTTCTATACTTTGTTTCCATTTAACAGGCGCTGTAAGTTGTATTAACAGTTGTTTTTTGATGCGTTCGGGGTCGGTTTCAGCCACGGCAGATACATTTTGATATACAGGAAAGGTGGGGGTACGAAAATGTAATTTTTCAATAGCCTTTTGTAGGCGTTCTTGAGCTGGTTGCATTAAGGGTGAATGAAAGGCGCCTCCTACTGCCAATTCTTTCACCATTTTGGCACCATTTTTTTTAGCGGCTTCACTAGCTAATTTTACACCCTCCTTTTCTCCAGAGATAACTAATTGGCCGGGTGCGTTGTAATTGGCAGGGACCACAGTTTTTTGCGTTTGTACACAGATAGTTTCGACTATCTCATCCTCTGTACCCAAGACGGCAGCCATAGTACCAGGATTTATTTGGCATGCCTCCTGCATAGCCGCAGCTCTTTCTGCTACTAGGAATAATGCATCTTCAAAATCTAAAACATTGGCAATTACCAGGGCACTGATTTCTCCTAAAGAATGACCTGCTACCATGGAGGCTTCTTGGGGTACTCCTAAAGCCTCTGCTAGAATAGTAGTATGCAAAAAAATAGCTGGTTGCGTTACCGCTGTTTTTTGCAGCTCTTCTGCTGTGCCCTCAAGCATAATTTTGAATATATCAAAATTTAATATCTCACTGGCGGTTTTTATTCTTTTTTCTGCTAATTTGCCCAAAGATAAAAGGCTTTTTCCCATTCCTACCTGCTGTGAACCCTGCCCTGGAAAAAGGAATGCTTTTTTTATATGCATAAATGCTTTCGCTTAATAATTTTTCTGCCTCAAAATTAGTGCTACTTTGTTAAAATCAGCTGCTGCGTTAATTACTTTTTGAAATTCTGCATATTGACTTATTGGGTATGTAACTTTTTTGTAGTATTCTTCAACAAAAATAATTAATTCTTGTTCCACTCGCTTATAGTGAGAGAAAAATTTCATTACTGTATCGTCTTTTTCTATGCCAAAATGATGAATCGATAGGGATTCTAGATTTTCTAGCTCATAATTATTAGGAATTTTTATTCTTAGCTTGCGTATAAGCACATGAGGGTACTCAAGTTCGATAGGTAATTGGCGTTCTTTTTCGTTATAGAGTTGCACTTGCTCCCCTAGTAATAGTCCTACTTTTAGTATATAATTATTTCCTGCCTTTTCAATAAGTTGCGTAGCAGTACCTTGGGCTTTAAAGGTAATAGGTTGGGTAAAGTCAGAAGTATTTAGCTCCAAGTTTTGTGCTTCAATAGAGTTTATGTCGAAATCTTGGAAATAGTTTTTCACAATAAATTGGGCATATTCGTTTTTCTTTTCATCGGGAGTATTGTAATATCCTTCTTTGAAAGCCCTTGCATAATAGCCGCCCGCTGATAATTGATATTCCAGTTGAGGCTTCTGTATTTCTTGATTCCAAAATACATAAGCATTTATATTATTATAAGTTTTATACATAACAGGTGCCTCAATCTTCTTTATTTTAGCTGTTAGGTAATTTTCTTTTTTATTTGGGAGCTCCGAAATGAATAATCCAGCATTATTGATATAATCATATGAGGGTGGGCCTAGGCGAATAAAGGTTTGGGTAGGTTCTATATATTTATCAAGAGCAGGTATATAAATTAAGGCATCGTATAAGTAATTCCAACTGTCAAATTGCGCGTCAAAATATTTATGAAATCTTTTGGTTGTGTACACTAATTCAAAATCAATAGCAGCGAGCTTAAATAAAAGGCAAAAAAGCCGTAGGATGCCCTCCTCATTAGCATATTTATTAGTAATAATTTCTAAAGGATTAGAAAATTCAGGTGTATTTCCTGCTTGCAAGTAGATATTTTTTTTAATATAATTTTCAATTGCTAATACTTTGGATTCTAGGGGCAAATTTGGGGTCTTGATGATATTTTGTAGTTCCTTTTTTAATTTTTTTTGTACGCTTTTTTCCATTGAGGTATAGTAAGGATAGAAATTTCGGGCAGCGAGGTTCCAACTAAAAATTTCTCTATCGGGTTGAGTGATATTTTTATAAAGGCTATATTCTATTCTAGCAAGGTGGTTATAATAATTAGCATATTTTTCATTTTTTAATCCGGGTAAATAAGGAGTATGAACTTTTATAGAAATATAGTTTTTATTAAGAATGAGGCTAGTATCGGGCAAATGATTATAGGTTTTGACCTGGAAAAATAAATGGGGAGCTGAACGGAGTTCAAAATCGATATTATAAGCAGGTAATTGATTTTGTAAGTACTCGGAACCAAAAAAAACAAGCGATTTTTTTAGAGTATAGTAATACTCAACGATACTGCCCTTTTGTATTCCTTCTAGTGCATATTTTCTAATAGTTCCACCATGAGCAAATTGGTAAATACTTCCGCCACTTACTATTCTTACTTTATGAGTATCTAATACATAGATCTTATCAGGAGCATTAATTACACGTATATGTAAATCTTTGAGTTGCTCATTGTTTCGTAAGGTAATTTCTAGCGTATTAAATGCTTGCACCCCCTCCTCGTCCTTTAAAAGAATAATTCTATGAGTAGTTTCGAAAAGAGCAAGCTCTTCCCCCTCGAAGACATATTCTAAAAATAAAAAGTTTTTTAGAATAACTGCTGGTTCATTAAGACTATCTGTTGGTGGAAAAGAAATAGACTCATTCCATTTATAAGACTTATAAAAAGGAATATACTCATCGTTATAATCACTCGTTTGGGCTGTTACATGCAAGAGGAGCACCGAAAGGTAAAACAGTATTGTAAAATAAATTTTTAGATACATTTATTATATAGCTATTTTAAGGATTAAAAAATTTCAAAAACAATATTTTGGCTAAAGGCTTTGTTACAAGTTTGGATCATTGTGTTCCAAGCACTAAAATCTTCTTTTTTGATTAAAAGTGCATCGATATAAAACTCTATAGAGATAACTACTTGGTCGGCAGTAAAGTGATAATTGGTATGAAAGCCAAAAGCCGGATGTTCAAACTTTTGTGGTTCAGGAAGTGAAATAAGTTTATATCCAGTAGGTATGGGCAGTTGGAATTGATAAGATAATATTTTTTTATAATCATGGGCAATAGGGAAAATGCGATTATTATCAATAGTTTGTAGAAAGTCAGGTTTTACAAGATGGGGGTTAATGTATTTTTTATTTTCAGTGGTATAAATGTAATTAGGCAGTTGAAATTCATAATCAATGTATAAAGGTGCCGTAGAGTTATCTAAACCTTTTATTTGGTAATTGAGTAATGTATATTTGTTATTGCCCTTACTACTTTTTGCACGTATATAATTTTTTTGTGCAAGAGGGCTAGGGGTAAGTAAAGGGTAACGGGCTTCAATTTTGAAATAGCCGCTGAGCTGGAGTCTTCCTTGACCTTGCAAAAGAGAATTTTGCACTTGCAATACACAACTATCTTTATGGATAGAAAATTCTTTGGGCATAATGGGCACAGTTTTTAAAATAAACTGCTCTCCATTTTCAATAATTGCTTCTTTGCCCTGAATATGGTCTGTAGGGATTCCTAAGGGTTGAAATCTACCAGTGGGGTCTAAAAATAAGTAATTGCCCTTTTCGTCAATCCACGTGGCTATCATGTGGTTAAAGGCAAAGGGTAAAGGAATTTCTTGGGGGGAAAAATCGATTTGGCGGGTACCTACCCAGCTTAGGTGAGCTTGCAAGTTTGCTAGTTTAAATAAGTGCACTAGTAGGTTGGACATATCTTTACAGTCTCCAAATCTTCGAGCCAAGACAAGCTCGGCAGCACGAGGAATATATCCCTCATACCCATATTCTAAAGCTATATACTGAATATTTTGCTGAACCCACTCGAAAATTTTTCGAGCCTTCTCCTCGCTAGTTGTACTATTTCTGGTTAAAGAATCTACTAGTAATTTCATTTCAGGGGTATAAGTTGTTTTTTGCTTATTAGCCATTTCTTTGCACCATCGATACAAATCTTGGAGTGTTCCTAGTACTGAGTAAGTTTGAAGAGGGGTTTGATATTCCTGCACGGTAAGGTAAATATGGGGGCCAATATTATAAGCAGGCGGCGCATCTGGCTCTGGGGTAGGGTAAGATAATTCCTTGGCTTGCCAAAGGTAAATAGTGTTTTCCTTTTCTTGACGTACAATTAATTTTATTTTCTGCTTAATCGAGTCCTCCTTACTTAATATATCATAACGAATACGAACGTTGGCAGGAACCGTGACTTTAAGTTCAAAATTGAGAACGGGTTCTTTATCTACAATTTCAAAGCGTGGTATTAGAAAGGGCTCTAGGAATTCTTGTGTATAAGAAAGTTGAAGTTTGGCACCTACTTTTACAGCAGGAAATAATATTTGGGTAAGCTTGGTACCACTATGAAAGATATTGCGTAAGGTTAAATCTTTGGTGATTATATTATTAGGATTTACAGTCACATTTTTTTCCTTATGATTTTCAAAAATAACTGTTTGTGCTTTAATATTTTTGATAGCTTCAAACTCTGAAGAGACAATATATTCTCTTGCTAGCAAACCGTGAGGAGGCTGTTTGATGAGTAATTTTTCATATTTTTTTTGTGCTATAACAATAAGTTTTTCGTTTTGGAGCTGAAAATTTACTTCAGTACTAGCTTTAAGTACCACTATATCGTGATGGGGGTATTTACGCTGGAGTGCTTCCAATAGGTAATTGTTTTTGTAAGCTTGCGCTAACGAAAAGAAATTTAATACTAGTAAAAATATATAAACTGCTTCTAAGAAGCCCCTATTTCTACACATTTTTATTTGTTCCCATTTTCAACCTAAATTAAATATAATCAAATTACCTAAAATTTTTTGTACAATTTTAGTGCTATGCCTACTATTTGAGTACGGTATTGATTTTGGGTATTGGTCTAGAAGTAGTTTAACTAAATTTATTATTCGAACCTTATTTATTGTGTAAATGATATTTGCTAATTTTACAGTTTAAGGAAGATATATAGCACATTTTTAATGTAGCATTTTGTTTGCCGAGTTGTATTTATTACCAACGAGATAAAGAATTCTATGAACCTAAACCAACTATTTTCCCATCTACCGATACCGCTCACAAATCTACAGCAAATTTTCTATAATCTCACAGCGGCAGAGCTAGTAGAGCATACTTTGCGTTTAGGGCAAGGGCAATTAGCAGATAATGGAGCACTTGTGGTTTCTACAGGAGAATTTACAGGTCGTTCGCCAAAAGATAAGTATGTGGTACTAGATTCACAGACGGAATCCGTTGTTTGGTGGGGGGATATTAACCATCCTTATCCGAGTGATAAATTTGAGCAGCTTTTAGCAAGAGTGAGTGCTTATTTGCAGCAAAAAACAGTTTATGTTCGAGACTGCTTAGCAGGCGCAGATCCTAGGTATCAAATTAAAATACGAGTTTTAAATGAAAATCCTTGGCAAAATTTATTTGTTTATAATTTATTTATCCGACCTACAGCTGAACAACTTAGAGAGTTTGTACCCGATTTTACCATTCTAGCCGTTCCGGGTTTTCGGGCTACTCCTGAAATAGACGGAACCAGGCAACATAATTTTACTATTATTGACTTTAGTAGAAAAATTATTTTAATAGGTGGCTCTGCCTATACAGGAGAAATCAAAAAAGGAATTTTTACTGTTTTGAACTACCTTCTTCCTCTAAAAGGGGTTCTTCCTATGCATTGCTCTGCAAATATAGGTAAAGATGAGCAAGTAGCTATTTTCTTTGGCTTGTCGGGTACGGGTAAAACGACTCTTTCTGCCGACCCTAATCGATTTTTAATTGGAGATGATGAGCATGGTTGGACTGATTCAGGAATCTTTAATTTTGAGGGAGGTTGCTATGCTAAATGTATTGATCTTTCTCAGGAAAAGGAGCCCCAAATTTGGCAAGCCATAAAAAGTGGGACCCTTTTAGAAAATACCACTTTTTACCCCGGTACACGCACCGTTAATTTTCATGATAAGTCCGTTACTGAAAATACTCGAGCCGCCTATCCCATTTATTATATTCCTAATGCAGTGGAGCCTTCAATAGCGGGGACGCCTAAAAATATATTTTTCTTGACAGCAGATGCTTTTGGCGTACTTCCTCCTATTGCACGCCTGACAGCAGGGCAGGCGATGTATTATTTTATATCTGGTTATACCGCCAAGGTGGCCGGTACAGAAGCCGGAGTAATAGAGCCGCAACCTACTTTTTCAGCTTGCTTTGGGCAAGCTTTTTTACCCTTGCCGCCTACGCGCTATGCTCAACTTTTAGGAGCTAAGCTTAAACAATTCAACACCCGAGTTTGGTTAGTGAATACAGGATGGACAGGGGGGCCCTATGGCGTAGGAAACAGAATTAGCTTGCAATATACTAGAGCCATAATAAGTGCAGCATTGGAAGGAAAGCTGGAAAATGTAAGTTACTATAAAGATCCTATTTTTGGCTTAGCTGTGCCGGAAAGTGTACCTAATGTGCCTGCTGAAATATTAAAACCTAAAGATACGTGGTTGGATCCGGTTGCTTATGATGCCCAAGCAGCAAAATTATCTCAATATTTTAATCAAAATTTTGAGAAGTTTGCAGCCTTTGCAGACGCGGAAACGAAAGCGGCTGCTCCTGTTTGGGTTTAGGAGAAATCGAACCGTAATGATAATTGACGTAGGTATGAGTTGCCACCCTTACTCATAAGAAGCAGAGGTGGCAGCTCTTTCCTGGCTACAGGTATCACAAAATCCATGTACCAGTAAATTAGCGTACGAATACTGAAAACCATCTGGCAGCTGGATAAAAGGAATATGGCTATTAGGTAGGCAGCACGTGTTGTGGCAATTTAGGCAAGTAAAATGAATATGCTCCTGGCAAGTGTTTATTCTATTAGAGTAAGCATATTTCAATTTACCTTCGGTATCGGGTACGGTGTGCAGGAGAGACTTTTTTAAGAAAGTAGAAAGAGTACGAAAAATTGTAGTTCTATCCAGGTGGGGAAGCATTTTTTCTAGCATTGGAAAGCTTAGGGCCTCCTTGCTGTTAAGAATTATCCGCAATACTTCCAAGCGCGCAGGAGTTACTTTTAATTGATGTGACCTTAAAATTTGAATGATTCGCTCTAAATCAGACTCTTGCATAACTTGGTTTACTTAATCATCCCTAATCGCTTGCTTTGTTATTAAATAGTAAAAATTTAGCTTGTAGTGTAAATATAAAAAATAAATAAATTGCTTTTTATGCTATTGACTCTTAATTTGTTAATTTGAAAGTGTTGTTGTTTTTTCAGCAGGGGGAAGATGTTTTTGGTGCAATTGAAGGGGGGCTCCCCTCTTACGTATTTTGATGTTTAACAACTCTACTCCAAGAGAAAAGGCCATTGCAAAATAAATATAACCTTTAGGGATTTCAAGTTTTTCGATATGCACTCCCTCTACTACTAGTAAAACTCCAATGAGCAAAATAAAAGAAAGGGCTAGGATTTTTAGAGTAGGATGCTCTTTTATAAATCTATCTATTTTCTTTTGAAAAATGAACATTAATGATAAAGAAATTACCATGGCTATTATCATGATGATGGTATGATTAGTCATACCAATAGCAGTGATAACCGAATCAATTGAAAATACAATGTTTACTATAACAATCTCGCCCAATACACGTGAAAAATTTTTACTAGTTTTTGTTTCGCTTTCTTCGCCTTCTAATTTATCATGAATTTCAGTAGTAGCCTTATAGAGTAGAAAGACTCCTCCGCCTAATGTTACCAGATCTTTTAGGGTAAAAGCATTTTGCCACACGCTGAAAAGCGGTTGATTATGGCTTAATAAAAAACCTGCAATGCTTAATAACAGAGCTCGAATAATGATACTTATAATGAACCCCCACTTTTTAGCTTGATTTTGCTGGCTCTCATCAAGGCTAATTGTAAGGATAGACATAAATATAACGATATCGACGTCTAAAACAATAACTAGGGCACTGAGGCTGAGAAGACTTAGATAAGTAGCAGGGTCTAATAAAAACTCGAGCATACGTGATTATTATTACAATTGCTTGCGCAAACGTGCTACATTGATGCCCATTTGTTCGCGGTACTTAGCTACTGTTCTTCTTGCAATATTATATCCTTTTTGACGAAGGATTTCAGTCAGCTTATCATCAGAATAGGGATTTTTCTTATCTTCATTTTCTATAATCTCTTTGAGGATTTGTTTAACTTCACGGTTAGAGACTTCCTCTCCTTTTTGGTTGACAATTCCCTCGGAAAAAAAGTGTTTTAATTGATAAATACCAAAATCCGTTTGTACGTATTTACTATTAGCTACACGGCTAACAGTAGAAATATCCATATTAATTTTTTCTGCAATGTCTTTAAGGATGAGAGGCTTAATTTTAGTTTCATCTCCCTCTGAGAGGAAAAATTCTTTTTGCTCTTGGGCGATGCACTCCATAGTCTTGTGAAGTGTAATTTGTCGTTGTTTAATGGCATCAATGAACCATTTGGCAGACTCAATTTTGGATTTGATAAATTGTAAGTCTTCTGCTTTTACCCTACCATTTTTTTTCTTGTAGTTAGCCTGCAGATGCTCATACATTCGTATATAGGAAGGATTAATTCTCAATTCCGGGGCATTTTTACGGTTCAATTTAATTTGAATTTGATTATTTTCCACATGCAATATGAAGTCGGGAATAATATAATTGAGCTTTACTTCTGTTTGAGATTCACCAGGTTTGGGATTTAACTTCAAAATTACAGCATTGGCCCTCTTAAATGCCTGTTCACTAATTTGAAGTTTATCTAAAATTTTATCAAAATGTTTATTTTTATATTCTTCAAAAAATTCATCAATAATGCGAAAAGCAAGGAGAGTATCTTCAGACTGCATTTTCCGATTGAGTTGCAAAAGAAGGCATTCTCGGAGGTCTCTAGCTCCAATGCCCGCCGGATCGAGTTCTTGAACTTTGTAAAGTACTTCTTCTACTTCTTGCTCACTCACCTGCAGGTTATATTTAAAACCTAAATCATCAGCAATACTTACCAAAGGGCGCCTTAAATAGCCATCTTCATCAAGATCTCCAATAATTTCTTCAGCTATCATTAGTTGTCTTTCATCCATTTCTAACAGATGAATTTGGCTCATGAGACTATCGTATAAGGTAGACATTTGGACAATAGGTAGCTCACGTCGCTCTTCATCAGGATCATCTTCTAAGCTAGTTTTATAAGAGTAATCTTCTTGATTTAAAAGTTCTTCGAGGCTATCTTCTTGGTTTTTACTTTCCTCACTATTATTTGTGGGCATACCTGTGGGATTTTCAAAGTCGATATCCTCCTCCGCGTTTTTTTCTTTAGAAAGTTCGTTTATTTCCTCAAGAGCTGGGTTATTTTCTAATTCTTCCTCTATACGAGCCTCTAGGGCTGCCGTAGGAATTTGCAGTAGCTTGATGTATTGGATTTGTTGAAAAGACGGGCGCTGCGATAGCCTAAGAGCCGTAGACTGCTTCAAATTACTCATGCTACTAATCTTTTAAATCATATAAAATCATATAAATCAAGTAAATTCTACAGGTTGTAAGGAATAAGGAGGATAAATAACGCGATGTAAATACAATCCATAAGGTTCAACGTTTTCACCCGCTAATTTTCTATCCTTTGCTGCTATTAAAGCTTTGAATTCTTCGATATTCTTTTTACCTGTGCCTATTTGCAGTAGCGTACCTACGATAGCCCGTACCATGCCTCGCAAAAAACGATTCGCCTTAATAGTGAATATCAAAAAATTTCCTCTTTCATGCCATTTTGCATACTCAACCCTACAAAAAGTTGAAAGTTGGCTTCCTTGTGATTTACAAAATGATGCGAAATCTTTATAACCTAACAATTCAAGACACGCTTGGTTCATTTTAGATACGTCTACCTTTCTATAAAAGGGCATTACTAGGTTTTTATAGAAAGGTTCTTTTTGTTTAACAATGTAATACTTATATATTCTAAGAATAGCATTTTTTCTTACATCTAATTCTTGTGGAAAAGGTAAATAAATATTACGTGCCACGATGTATGGCGAAAATAAGCAATTTAATTGATATAAAAAATTAGATTTTAGAGGAATATTTGTATCAAATTGCACAAATTGTTGCCTTGCATGGACTCCCGCATCTGTGCGACCAGCTCCCTTTACCAAGATTTTCTCCTTGAAAATTATTTCTAAACATTTTTCTATTTCTTCTTGTACGCTAGAAGCATTCTTTTGCTTTTGCCATCCATTATAGTACAAGCCGTTATAAGCAATTTCCAAAAAGTATCGCACGCTTTTTTGCTATTAATCGATTGAATTTAGTAAGATTGTATTATCATTCTTCATGGGCAGAGTATTGAAAAATAGAGTGATAAATGATTTCCATAATGCGAGTTCTAATATTTTGTTGAGCTAGTTTATTGTTTGTACTCTCGGGGTAAGTGCGGTTAGATAAAAAGATATATATAATATCGTAGAAAGGATCTACCCAAACGCAAGTACCTGTAAATCCTTGATGACCATAAGTTTGACTAGAAGCTTGAGGGGCAGTAGGGGATTGATGGGACTGCTGTGAATTAGGCTTATCCCAGCCTAATGCTCTCCTACTATCCTTAGGAACAGTTTGGGTAAAGTACTCAATAGTTTCAGGAGTTAAGAAACATTGGCCGCCATATTCACCTCCATTTTTAAGCATTAGCAGAACTTTTGCTAAATCATAAATAGTGGAAAATAATCCTGCATGGCCCGCAACTCCTCCTAATATGGCGGCATTTTCATCATGCACATAACCTTGTATTTTCGTTTTTCTAAAAACTTTATCTATTGCTGTAGGGGGAATTTTTAAGTGCAATGTACATTGAGAAGCGGGATTAAAAAAGGTATAATCCATTCCTAAGGGAGCATAAAAATTATTTTTTAAATAAACATCTAATTTCTGCCCACTTACTTTTTCAATTACTTTTGCTAGCAAAATCATGTTCAAATCGCTGTATACTGTTGCCTGCGTTTCTTGTACAGGAACTTCACATAACTTTTGAAATACCGTATCAGGGTAGTGACAATGCAAATACAAGCCATTTGTTAGGGGAATAGAGAAAGTATCGTTTGGAGTGGTAGAAACCCAAGCTGTATCGTAGGTACTTCCTTTCAATAATTGTTTCCAAAAAGGAATCCAAGCTGGTAGTCCACTTCTGTGTTGAAGCAGCTGTAATATTTTTATTTTTCCAATTTTACTTTTGATTTGGGGTAAGTAATAATTTAAGCTTTGTTCTAAATCTAACTTTTTTTCTTCATAAAGTTTCATGGCAGCTAGGGTAGTAGCAATAACCTTAGTAACTGAAGCTAAATCATAGGCTGTAGTACAGGGATAGATAGGTGTTGCTTTATCAGAATATTCTACTTTACCAAATCCCTTTTCATATACGATGGTATTTCCACGCATAACTAAAATTGCACAGCCGGGCATTACTTTTTTTTGAATAGCTTCTTGTACAAGAGTATCAATTTTGTGAAGGATTTTACTATTCATTTGGCAGCTTTCTGGCAAACCAAATCCAAAGCGGGGAGCTTCGTAAATATATAAGGGAGGGGAAGAAGTATTCCAACCGGGAACTTGCACAGGTAATCTTCCTAAAGGTTCTAAGGTACCAAATATTGCCTCAGCAGCTGCAATTTGAACATCAGTAGCTTCTTCATAAGCTAAAATAATAGCTGTCCCTTTGCCCCACCTACTTAATGCATAAGGACTACCAAAAAATACAGTTATAACCGAAACTTCTGCTTGGAGCAAAGTAAACAAAAAATGAGAAAGCTCGATAGGAAGTCCATAATTTTTAGTTGCAAAGGGGTTCATATTTAAGCAACCTACTATAATAACTTCGTAGGTAAGTAATTGAAGAAGAAGAGAATCTAAAAAAAAAGAATCAGTAGAAGAGAGACAATAGAAATCAAGATGCTTATATTTTAAAAGAGTTTCATAAAAAGGAGTTATATGGTTATACCCTACTTGTAGGTAAGCAATACGCT
This sequence comes from Bacteroidia bacterium, assembly GCA_025057395.1. Lineage (GTDB taxonomy): Bacteria > Bacteroidota > Bacteroidia > J057 > JANWXU01 > JANWXU01. Next base: position 18,909 of record JANWXU010000060.1, read on the forward strand.
TATTAGCAAAATCCTGTAGAGGTAAAATCAAATTTTCATTTTTTACTAAGGTAATAGAGGCTCTATATAGCTGTTGCTTTAATTTTTCAGCTTTTTTGGACCTAAGTACTTGATAAGCCTTTTTAGGATTCACTAATATAGAAGTTCTCTGAAATGCCCATTCTTTAGCGCGCAAGATTTTAAGAACGCGTTTATTAACCTCAGCTATTGTAATAAGGCTATCTTCAATAGCTTTTTTAATAGCTTTTATACCCTTTCCTACATTTGTGGAGCAAAGCAAAATATCGTTTCCTGCTAAAAGGGCTTTTACTTCTGCTTCTCCTGCGGTAGTATTTCCGGTTATAGCTCCCATATTTAGAGCATCGGTAAAAATTAAGCCATGGAATTGTAAACTATCCTGCAATAAGTTCCGGGCTACCTTGGGAGAAAAGGTAGTGGGTAAGTGAGAAGTAGTATCTAGAGAGGGAACATACAAGTGGGCTACCATTACTGACTGTACTCCCGCTTGAATTAAGCGTTGGAAAGGGACAAGTTCTAAGGAATCTAGACGAGATCGCGTGTGTTTGATAATAGGTAGATTGAAATGGGAGTCAATATCTGTATCTCCATGGCCAGGAAAATGTTTGGCACAAGCAATTATGCCCCCTTCTTGCAGGGCTTTCATTAGCAATATTCCCTTACGGCTTACTTCTTGGGCATTATCTCCAAAGGAACGATAGTGGATAACTGGATTAGCAGGATTATTATTAATATCTACTACAGGGGCAAAATTGATGTGGATTCCTAGGGCTTTACATTGCCGCGCTAATTCTCTACCATATTGGTAAATCAATTTATCTTCTTGAATAGCACCTAGGGTCATATTTTTAGGGAATTTCATAGTACTATCTAGGCGCATGCGTAACCCCCATTCAGCATCAATGCCCACTAATAGAGGAATACTACTTAAACGCTGAAATTGATTATGCATTGCGATTTGGGCACTAGGAGTGCCCTGCATAAAAATAATTCCTCCTATTCTGTACTGTTTAATTAGCCTCTCTATGTCTTTTTTGTTGTAATTAGGGCCGCTGCTATAGGCAGCTACCATAAAAAGTTGGCCTATTTTAGAATCAAGGCTCATAGTATCTAGAACATATTCAGACCATTTACCATCCGTACCATCAAATATCTCTTCCAGGGCAGGTGTTGGGAGTTTATTTTGCGCTCTGGAAAAGTAAGGAAAAAAATAAACTCCCTGCCAAAAAAGAAAAAGTAGTCCTAAACTAACTTTTACTTCTATACAGAATTTCATATGTACCCTACTAGAGCCTGTATGTAGAATTGCACTTAGGGTAGTATTCCTATCCAGGTTAAAAAGGTAAAAATGGGTTGTTTGAGAAAGGCGAAAGCAAAGCTCCAAAATATTATGCTACTAGTCATATAAAGCAAAAGTTTATCTTTAGGGGTACCAAAACTTAGTGCTAAAGCTACGCCAACGGGCGGACTCAAAATAGGAGGCGTTAAAAAAGCGGCACCCATTAGTCCATATTTATTCCAAATACGTATTTTCCAGTTTTTAGAGGTTGTTCCCACTTTAGTGAGCGTTTGTTTCCTTCGAAAAATTTTTCTATGAATCCATTCTCTTAACTGTATCCCAAAATAGGTGAAAAAGAAAATGCCTAAGATGCCTCCCCCTATGGTAACTAGTATTTGTTCCCAAGTGCTCAGGCCTAAAGAGATACATAATAAAACACCTGGTACAAATTTTAGAGCACTTAGTATTACCGCACTGAGGCATTTGAACCATATGGTTTTCTTTAGTAATACGCTTATTACTCCTAAGATCATGATGTTTAATTTTTAGCTCCAAAAGCGAGATCTCCCGCATCTCCTAGTCCGGGCACAATATAACCCTTTGCGGTTAGCTCGTTATCAATAGCACCTACATAAATTTGCGCTTGAGGTAAATGCCGTTGCACGTATTCAATTCCTTCTTCGCTTGCAATAATGCCCCCGATAAAAAGTTTACGTGGAATACCAGCTCTTATTAAGGCTTGATAGCTCAAGACTATTGTTTTTCCTGTTGCAATCATAGGGTCAAGTAAAAAAAGCGTTCTATCTTGTAATTCAGGGGTCGAAATATATTCTATTTTGATATCAAATTGACTTTCGGCAAAAGGATTATGTTGGCGAAAGGCTGAAATAAAGGCATTATCGGCCCCCTCAAAAACACGAAGAAATCCATCGTGCATGACTAGGGCTGCTCGCAAAACTACTGCTATTACTGGTCTTTCTGCTAGAACCGGCATTTCTAAGCTGCCTAGAGGTGTAATTATAGTTCTAGTTTCATATTCTAACGCCTTACTCATTTCGTAGGCTATTATTTCAGAGGCACGCTGCATATTAAAACGAAAGCGTAAACGATCGGTTTGCACCGATTCATCTCGCATTTCAGCTAAATATTGATTAAAAATAGAATGACTTGCCCCTAAAACAATAGGCTCGCTAATACCTGGCATTGATAACTATCTTCTTTAATAATTTTAAAAAGCAGTATAAAGAAAACTACTCAATATACATAAAATTTTTTACCTTAAAAATTATACCTAGGTTTCATGGGTGTTAATCTAAAAATTCAAATTGGTGAGAGAATCTTAAAGTAGGAGGGTATTCATGTTTACTAGCAGGACGTGGATTTCTGTGGATACTCAAAACTCCGCGATCAAAAAAATGTAAATTTTATATAAAGAAAAAAGAGCCCTATTTTAGGGCTCTAGGGGGCAGGGAATAATGCTTTACTTTTACTCCTTCGTAATCTTAATCGAATAAGCGGTATTGCTGTTTTGTAGAAGTAAGATATATACACCCGAAGGTAGAGCGCTAAGATTCAAGAAATAGGAATCATTAAGACTAGAATTTGTTGAGCTAAAGGTTTCTTTGTACATTACTTTTCCTTTTAGATCGAGTACTTGGATTTGTAATATTCCTTCGCTACTTTCTCCTAAACTTAGCCAGTAATAGCCATTACTAGGATTAGGATATACATGAAATACTGACTCGCTATTTAGTTCACTTAATTTGGCACCAGGTGTAGTGAATGTGACTAATTCACTGGGAGCACTTCTTTGACCCAAGCGAGGAGAACAAGCTGTACAATTGGCAATTATGCGAACACCATATGTTCTTCCAGTTTCTAGCCCCGTTACTTGGTAGCTTTGTACAGTAGAAGGCACTAATATTTGATTCCACAGCTGTTCGGGTGTTTGAATATCACCATAAGTAATAATAAAACACTGGGCGTTAGAGTTTTGTGCACTCCATGTTAGCTGAGCAGTAGTAGAAGAGAGATTATGAATTGCTATAGCTCTT
>JANWXU010000061.1 GCA_025057395.1 Bacteroidia bacterium
TATGAATGCCTGGTAAAGATAAAATCTCAAAAGTTTGATACAATGGATTACTTGCACACCCTGTATTTTCATCAAAAACATCAAATAGGAAGTTAGTTGTATTAATTACTAAAGGGGATGTGAAAACATAAGGTTCTAATGCATCAACAGCAATTAAATTGTAATTAGTATCAAAAAAACGTATTTGAGTACCCTTAGGAGAGCCCATATAAGCGGTAAAGGTCAAATTTCCAGGGCCACATCTTTTTAAGGGAGCTACAATTGGAGGAGCAGGAATGGGATTAATTTTAATAATAACTGGAGTGCGCTTGCTATGGCAGTCAAATAAAGTATTAGAGCTTCCTAGATAATAAGTAACCGAGGTAGTAATGGAAAAGGTAAATGCATAAGGATTGTCGCTAGCTTCTGCAATTATTACCCCCCCTTCTTCCTGGTCATAAATTCTAAGGACATTACCCGAAGGATTACCCATCTCTGCCGTAAAACTGATTATTCCTGGTCCACAACGCTCGATTATAATAGGTGGCGGAGTTCCTGGTGGAGTAACAACTACAGCCTGCACAGGTAAACGATTACTTCTACAACCCGTAAGTTTATCTGTAGATTGAAGAAAATAAGTAGTATTAGTAGTGATAAATGGCGTTTGCAATACATAAGGAGCAGAAGAATCAGAGACAATAGGGACCCCACCCTCCAAGTCATAAAACAATTCTAAAGCTGTTCCGCTAGGAGAGGTCATGTTTGCAGAAAAAAGAAGGTTTCCTGCTCCACAGCGTAACGCATCAAAAGCAGTGGGAGTACCAGGCTTAGGATTAACAGTTATAGGCACACTTTGAAGTGGACTTACACAGCCTGTAACGGAATTCACCACCTCCATATAAAAGGTTGTGGAACTACTTAAAATAGGAGTTTCTAGAGTAAACGGACTTCGGTTGATGCTAGCAACAATATTTTGTCGTAACTCTGTATCGTATAGTCGAATTTCTGTTCCCCCTGGAGTTCCCATAATTGCTGTAATCGTTGCTCTTTCAAAGCCACAAATGACATTAGTTATAGCCTGAGGAATTGCTGGTACAGGATTAATATCAATTATTACAGGATAATCAGGACTAGAGCAATTATTGCTTTCATTAATACTACGTATGTAGTAAGTAGTAGAATGAGTAACATTATTTAGCCTTATCAAATAGGGAGGATTTTTTACCTCCGCAATCGCATTTTCAATACCGCTAGAAGTATAAAGCCTTACTACATTAGCCGCTGTATTAGTCATATCTACTGTAATCGTAAGTTCGCCTGCGCCGCAGCGGCTTAAGGGAGAGGCATGGGGAGGACCCGGATTAGGGAAAATTGTTACGCGTACTTCTATCTTGTCACTAGCACAGCCCGTAGTTTGCTCTATAGACTGTAAATAAAAAGCTGAGGAGGTGGATACTATAGGAAGAGTAAGCAGGTAGGGAGAGTTCGCTGTTTCCACTACAGGGGCTTGAGTAGTGTCGCTGGCAAAGATTACTATTTTCGAGCCTGCAGGACTCCCCATTTGTGCTGTGAAAGTTACTGGTCCTTGCCCGCATCGTTGTACATCCAGGGCAGTAGGAATTCCTGGTTTGGACGCAATACGAGCTACTGCGCGTACTCGAGAACTTGTACATCCAGTTTGCGTATTAACAACTTGAGCAAAAAATTGGGTTTGTGTAGTAAGCGTTTGGGTACAAAGTTCATAAGGAGAAGAATTATCAACAGCAACAATAGACGCCATCGCCTCCGAATCGTATAGCCGAATTTCATTGCCCTCAGGTGTATTCATGTAAGCAGTAAAGCAAACAACTCCGGCTTCACATTTAGTAACATTAGAAATAGTCGGCGGAGCAGGAACCGGCTCGACTCTTGCAATCACCTTCTGGCGCCCTCCTGCACAGCGAGTAGCACTGTTATAAGCAGCAGCATAATAGGTAGTGTGGGTTATAATAGTAGGCGTTTTAATGTGATAAGTCGGACCTGTGACACTATCAATAGGAGTGACGCTAAATAGATCCTCATACAAATAAATTTTATCGCCCGCAGGTGTTCCCATTGTAAAAGTAAAAGTAACTTCTCCTTTGCCACATCTCCATACATCCGGAGCTTGAGGTTCGATGGGTAAAGGATTAATTACGGCTACTAATTCTCTTCTTGCGCTTGGACAGCCAGAAAACTTACTCACACTTTCAACATAAAAAGTACTAGTTGATGTAAGTAATGGAGTAACGAAAAGAAAAGGCTGCGTTAATAGCTGCGTTACCACACTGTTTTGGCTAGGATGGGAATGGACTGCAATAAATACTTCTTCACTCGAACCAGGAAAAATGGTAAAAGTAAGGCGCCCCGGACCGCAACGAGAAGTGGCAGAAATAGAAGGCGGAAAAGGAGGGGAACTTTTAGTAGCTCGAAGGGTTAGTCTAGGACTTTTACAGCCCGTAGCTTCGTCTATTACTTCCAAATAAAAGGAAGTAGTAACTGTTATAGGGGGAGTTTCTAATAAATAGGGCTGTGTATTATCAGTGGCAATAGGAGTATTTGCATTAGGAGAGGTAAAAAGGCGCATCATGCTTCCTGCAGGAGTGCCCATAATAGCTGAAAATGTAACAATTCCATCTCCACAGCGCGCAACGTCTAAAGCAGTAGGTAAGCCAGGCTTGTTTAAGATTATCACTTGCGCCTCCTTTCTTGGACTTAAACAACCCGTATTAATATCTTTTACTTCAAAAAAGAAGCTCCTTGTTTGAGAAACTACAGGCGTAGTAAGCTCAAACTCATAAGTATCATCAGAACTCAAGGGAGTTAGACTTCCTTGAGTAGAAAACATAGTAACTACATGGTTTTGGGGGTTAGGAATTGTGGCAGTAAAAGTAAATATACCGGGTTCACAAGAAGATAAATTTTGAACGCTAGGTGGTTCGGGCAGTTCAATAAGCTTTGCCACTACGGGCACACGGCTAGCACTTGCACACCCGGTTATCAAATCATAAGTTTCAATATAATAGGTTGTAGTGGTAAATATACTATCCGAATTTAAAAAGTAAGGTGTTTGGGCATCAGTAGCCACAGGATTCCCCCCACTAGGTGCTTTATATAACCTAACCCCTTGCCTAGCTGGATTAGGAACGTTAACACTAAAAGTTACCGTTCCAGGCCCACAGCGCTTCACAGTATCTGAATTAGCTAGGCCAGGCAGGGAATTTACTCTGATAATCATAGGTATCCTTACGCTACTTAAACAAGAAGTAAAGGGACTAAAAGTTGCTACGTAAAAAGTAGTAGTTGTAGTAATATTATTCAACTTAAACTCATAGGGCGCTATACCATCCGTACTTATTGGACTACCTCCATGGGGTTGTGTGTAAAGACGAGTAATTAAATCAGTATTAGGAGGGGGCGAAAAAGTAAGGACCAAGTGGTAATTTCCAACTCCACAAATACTATCAACTTTAGCAATTGGAACGGGAGGAGTAGGATTTAGGGTAGCAACTACAGGTACCCTTGCCGTAGTGCACTTAATCATTGTGTCATATGCTTCTATATAGTACGTTACAACAGATTGAGAGCCGCTTTGAAAAGGCAAAAATAATAAATTGGGATTGGGAGGGGGAAGCACCGTATCTCTAGAAATAGGCATACCTCCATTAGGTAAGGAGTAGAGCGATATAATATGCCCGCCGTTGGCATGAACACTAGCTGTAAAAGTATTAATAGAATTCATACAACCAGTAATATTTTGAGCAGTAGGAGGACGTATAATCTTAGCACGTATAGGTACGCGAGGCCCCTCACAATTAGCATTAATAGCGGCGATGTAGAGAATAGTATCCTTCTGCAAGTTAGAAATGGTAAAGTTAAAGCCCTGATGAATAGGACTTCCTCCTGTAGGTTGAGCAAACCAAGCTATCTGATTGCCCTGGCTATTTCCTAGTGCTGCACGAAAAGTTAGATTGCCATTTCCACATCTTGCCGTATCAAATGGCACAGGGGGTTGGTTAATAGTAGGAGAAACATTTATTAGAACAGTGCCAGCGTTACTGGGACAATTTGCTAAAAAATGATTATACCTCGCATAAAACGTAGTGGTTGTTGTAACCGAAAGTGTATATTTAAAAGGATTAGCACAGTCTGAATATACAGGAGTACCCCCTTGTAAAGTACTATACAAGAAAATACAATAATCGGAAGTAGAATTAGATAAAGTAAATGTTACCTGCCCTGAGCCGCAGCGAGAAATAAGAACGCTGCTAGGAGGAGAAGGAGTAGAAGTAACTGTAACAGCAGCAGGTACGCGGCTACTACTAGCACACCCCGGTTGATTACTAAAAGCTTCTACCCAAAAAGTAGTGTTAGTAGTAATAGGACTAGGGGTTTTCAGGATATAGGGAGGACTACTTACCGTGGCAATAGGAACACCTCCTGAAGCACTAGTATACAAATGAACACCATCACCCGCAGGACTACCCATATTAATAGCAATACTACCTACGCTATCTTTACATGCAACTGCATTTACCACTACAGGAGGAGCTAATTGAGAAAGAATATTTACTACTACTTCAGTTCTACTAGCTGATGGGCAATTGATAGCACCCATTGCATTAAAAGACTCTATATAAAAAGTAGTAGTAGTAGTAACTACAGGCGTACTAAGCAAAAAAGGGGGAGTATTATCGGAGGCTATAGGGTTGCCCCCACTAATTTGCGTGAAGAGACGTACCCCTGTAATTGTTCCAACTGGAGTAACTGTAAAAGTTGCAGTACTATTTACGCAAGCCGCTACATTAGAAGAAATAGGAGGATCTGGTACTTGTAAAACATTAGCTACAACAGCTGCGCGATTACCTTCACACCCTGCGCCTTGCCCATTAAAACTACTAACATAATAAGTAGTAGTTGTACTAAGGTTATTAATTACAAGTTGGTTGCCACTAAATATTGGCTGGGAGCTAGTTAAAGAGTCGTACCACCTAGGAGTAAAATTACCACTTGTAGTTGCTGTTAAAGTTATTAGACCACTGCCGCATCTTGTAGCATTTACAGCTACAGGCAAGGGAGGAACTGTAATAGGTACAGGTACTAGTGTACTTCTACATTCTCCCGGATCGCTTACAGCCGCTACAAAAAAAGTAGAATTCGTAGTAACAGGGGGTGTTGTCAATTCGTAGGGAGCAGTTTCATCAGTAGCTATAGGTAGCAAGGGAGGAATATTTGAAGTATAAAGCTCTACTCTTTGCCCTGCTGGATTACCCATTGTAACAGATATATTGGCAGATGTACCAGTACTCACGCAAAACCCAGAAGCTACAGGCGGGGCAGGAATAGGAGTAACAGTTGCACTAAATGGCGTGACATTAAAGCAATCAGTTTCGGGGTTAAGTATAGCAAACACATAATTTCTGGAAGTGATTAAATTATTTATTTCTATAATATATGGCTCGTTTACCTCTATAGGGTAGGGAGTCGGTATACCTGTAATAGGTAAAGCAGAAACAAAACCTAGATGGATAGGAAAAGGGGGTACACCCGTTAACATAAAAGTAAAACTAAGTGGACCACTACCACATCGAACCTTACTACTAATCGAAACAGCAGGGGGAGCAGGTATCACATTTACCCGAAACTGCTTTCTTGGACTTTCACAGCCTGTATTTGAGTCATAACTAGTTACCCAATAGGTAGTAGATACATTGGTAGGCGGTAATTCAAAAATATAACTATTAGGGGGAATATTAACAGGAACGGGTATGGGGAGAGAAGGAGGGGTAGGATAAAAATCAGCAATCTTATACACAGGATCATTTTGCGGTTGGGTATAAAGGCGCATCTGATTACCTGGTGGCGAACCCATCCATCCGAAAATATATAAATTGAATGTGCCTACTAATTGAATCAAATTTTGAGTAATTTCACAAACAGTAGTATCTTTATTAGCAGGAATTCCGGGAATAGGATGTATAGTTACTTGCACTGATATGCGTTCACTGCTGGAATTAGTTTGAGCGTTATAACTTTCTAACCAAAAAGTAGTAGTGGTAGCTACATTAGGTATGGTTAAGTTATATGGGGAAGTATTTGATGTCGTAATTAAATTTCCTCCCACCTGAGCATCATACAAACGTAACTCAGTACCTGGCGGATCGCCCATTTGGGCAGTAATAGTAACGACTCCAGCGCCACAACGAGCTACAGGGTTGGCAATGGGAATGCCTTGCGAGAAAGTTTGTGTTCTATAAGATACTAATAAAGCTATTATTAAAAAATATATAGAGCCCCAATAATTTTTCATAGCCTATATCTATATATTAAACTGATATACCCTTATAAGTAAAGCTAAATATACAAATAGTTCTATAATATATGTGCCTTTACATTGAAAATTAACTAATACTGCTACAAAAATTGCACTTACTTAAATAGAAATTTTGCTCTGCTATGCTAGGTTATGAAGAATTACGAAGAATAAAAAAATATTAAAACTGAAAATAAATAAAAGGCTGTACCCCCTCGCCTTGGAGTTGAATAATCAACTGTAATACAACTAAAAGGAGTGCAGCCTTGAAAAATAAGGGCGCTTTTACGAAAAGAGTAACAGCCCAATCTTTATAAGAATGGGGTAAAAAGTGCAGAATAAAGCCTAATAAAAGTAAGACCACGAAAAGGGGGCGTGCTTGCCAAAACGGCAAAGTGTAAGCAAAATCAAGATTCATAAAAAGCTGCTTTAGCATAAACATAGCACTTTGAAAATCACTTGCTCGAAAAAAAATCCATAGCAAAGCAACAAAATGAAAAGTTATTACTCCTGCTAAAAAATTGACCCAATTCTGGCTAGGCAAAGGATTAAATTTTTGCCAAAGCTTGTGTACTACTAAACCCAAGCCATGCATTCCCCCCCAAAAAACAAACTTCCACGAAGCCCCGTGCCAAAAGCCTCCAATTAGCATCGTAGCAAGTAAATGAAAATATTGCCTTAATTCTCCCTTTCGATTTCCCCCTAAGGGAATATAAATGTAATCCCTTAGCCAACTAGAAAGTGAGATATGCCAACGGCGCCAAAAATCAGTAATATTTTGAGCAAGATAGGGAGAACGAAAATTTTCGCATAAGCGGAACCCCATAATCTGAGATAAACCAATTGCCATATCGGAGTAACCCGAAAAATCACAATAAATTTGAAGGGTGTATCCATACATGGCCATTAAGTTTTCGAATCCTGAATAGCCGCTAGGATTATTGAAAACCAAATCGTTATATTGGGCAATATAATCGGCAATAATTGCTTTCTTTACAAGCCCCCTTATTACTAAAGCTAAACCATAATAAATGCTTTCTTTATGAATAATTATTTTATGATATATCTGGGGTAAAAAATCAGCGGCCCTTACAATAGGTCCTGCTACCAAATGCGGAAAATAAGTCATATAAAAAGTATAGTCTAAAAGGGTATAAACAGGCTTGAACCGCCCCCAATAAATATCCAGAATGTAGCTAAGGGTTTGAAAGGTATAAAAAGAGATACCAATGGGTAAAAATATATCTAGGGGAGAATATTCTTTGTCGAGTAAAGCAAAAATGTTAGAGAGAAAAAAATTGGTATACTTAAAGTAACAAAGTAAACCTACACTAGTGAAAATTGAAAGGCAAAGCCACAATTTCTTTTGTAATGGTTTTGGTGCGGAATAGATGCGTAAACCTATATAGTAATCTACGAAAACTGTAAGTAACAAGATAACTAAATACCAACCACTTGCTTTGTAGTAAAAATAGAGACTAAATAAAATTACATAAACAGTTCGAGCAACTCGATTTTGATAAACCCAAGAATAAATAAAAATAAAAACTGTAAAAACAAATAGAAATACCCCACTATTAAATAGCATGGGGTTTTGCGGATCGTAAGTTAAGTATTGAAGTATTTTATCAAGCATTTTAAGGAATTACCCCTAAAAAGGAACTATTTTTTATTTCTAGAAGCCGAATCTCTTACAACAGCACGAACAAGAGAATAAACAGCATTAGCATGTACAGTTTTTGCTTTTGGGGAATATTTCTTTTGCAATAAAATAGGGTACTGACTTTTGTGCATAATCCAAGAAGCAATGGTATCTACCCAATAATATGCTGCTTTCCACGTAGGATGAGCTCCGTCTTTTAATCTTTGCATTTGTAAATCTTTTGAAAGGAAAAACTTGCCAGGGCCTAAAGTACTTTCTAGCATAGTATTAATACCTGTGTCTTCCTTCCAATTTGGAGGGCCAATCCAAACAAAAGGAATATCTCCAATCTGAGCAATAATTTTATCTAAATAATGCTTTCTCTTTTGGATATAGGGCACAAATAGTTCATTAGAACCTAGCGAAATGATAATGTAGGTAGGATCGTATTTCTCAATGAGCTTGGCTAAGGTATCATTTTTAGCCCACCAAATCAAAGTAGAACTTTCAACAGCTTCTAGAAAAAGTTTATGGCCGCTAGCCTCGCAATAGTTGCGCAAAGCGAAATAAATACTTTGCCCCATAGAATCACCTACTAGTAATATCCGATGTTGAGAACTATCAATAGAAGCGGTATCCTTAAAGGCTGTATCTTTGAAAGAAATGACTTCTTCTGCAGCATTAATATTACCAAGCAAAATTCTAGACTCTAGAGGTAGGTTAGTATTTTTATTATTATTTGTACCTGCCCCTGCTCCTTTTTCATTAAAAGCCCAATTATTAAAAAGCTCCGATAATTCAGATTTTTTTAGGGTTATAGATTCAATTTTTATTTCGAAGTCTACGAGTGCATAAACACTAAGTAAACAAACACAAAAAACAAGAATAATTAATAACGGAAGGAAAGGCTTTTGGCTCATATTTTATCTATGTTGCGAAAATAGCCACGTGTAAAGGGCAGGATTAGAATAAGCAGAATCCCAACTATTATGCTTAAGGGTAGAGTATTCCGTATAAAGAGGATTTGCACCTACCCTACGTAAACTTCTTACCATAGAACGGCTACGCTCTACAGAAATTACTTCATCTTGGGCACCATGAAAAATCCAGGTAGGAATATGAGCAACTCGGTAAGCTTGAGTAGAATCCCCCCCTCCACAAACAGGAACCAGGGCAGCAAACAAATGCGGATTACGCATAGCTAAATCCCAAGTTCCAAAGCCACCCATAGAAAGCCCCGTAAGATAGACCCTATGAGTATCAATAGGATAATTTTTAATAGTTTGAAGTATAAGCGCAGTAGCCTTTTCCAGCCAAATAGTAGGCTTTTCAGGTAACGTATGGGCTTTGAGCCGCCAATCAGTATCGACCCATTTTTGACCTTTAGGACACTGTGGAGCTAAAACAAAGCAAGGATACTTTGCTTGAACCACTTCACTTACCCAATTACGTAAACCTGGCGATGCAGAAGTTGAAACATCCTGGCCGTAGCCATGCAAAAAAACAACCAAAGGATACTTTCTCTGAGAAGATAAATTAGAGGGTGTATGCAAAAAAAAAGATAAGTTCTCTACTTGAGAGTCTTGAGAAATACCTAACCTCGAGACGTCTTTAGCAGCATTAGGGGAGCTATTTATTTGACAACTCGCAACAAAAAGTATACCTAATAAGTATATGGTTTTTCTTAATACAATACCCACAACTTAGCCTCTTCGATTTTCCAAGCAAATTTCGCTATATTCAGAGAAATAACAAAAGCCTAATAAAAAGATTCGCTTTGGTAAGTAAAGTTACTCTATCCAAGCTAATTGTGAAAATTAAAACGAATTCTAGAAATAACTGCGGAATGGTCAGAAAGATGGCGAGTAGCTAATGTACCAAAATTAATAACTCGAAAATTAAGACTTACTAAAATATAATCTATACGAAAAGAAGTTAATCCTCTGCCGTAAGTTTTCCCAAAGCCTATACCCCGAGTAATAAAGCTATCTTGCAAATTTCTTCTGGCTTCCCTATATAAGTAGGTATATGGAGGAGTATTAAAATCTCCACAAATAACTAGAGCATTTTTACAGTTATTGCGATGTTTGTTCAAAGACTCTAATTGAGCCAAATGAATGCGCCAAGTAGCTAAAACAGTAGTTATCAGCTTCCAAGCTTGCCTAGGATTCCAAAGTGAAATTTTCTGGGGTTTTCTACTACTTTTTTTACCCTGCCTTTCCTCAAAAAGAGCCCTTTGAGAAGCAGAAAAAGGATACGATTGAAAATGTACATTATATACTCTTAGGGTTTGTCCATATAATCTAAGGTCTACAAAACACAAAGCATTTTTACCCTCCTCCCCTTTATAAGGTACAGCACCCGCTCTTTCAATAGGATAACGCGAAAGAATTAATAAACCAAAATTAGATTGTGGGTATTTTTCTAGAAAAAAATGATTTTTTATGTTTAGATACTTTTTTAGCTTTATCAAAAGCCCCTTATTTTCTCCAATTTGATTTCGAAACTCTTGCAAACAAATAATATCCGGGTTTTTATCTTTAATATAGTTTCGAATAGCTACAAATTGACTATATTTGTACTCAAACCCTCTTACATTGAAGCTAAGGATTGTGATATCCTTATTAGAGGGCAGAGGATATGAAAAACTAAGCTGGAAAGATTGCTGAATCACTTGAAAATTAGCCCCCAGCACTATTACATTCGCAATAATATTTTTAAGATTACTAAAAGCCCAAAATACTATCCAAAAAAGAGGTATTAACAAAAGCCAAGGCATACCACACGCCAAAATACCTGGCAACCACCAAGCTTCAATACTCACATAAGGACCTAAAGCAGCTATGAAAACAGGAATGAGCGTGATAAGATTAAAAACAAAAAGAATCTTTCGAACAATAGGCATTTGTTATTTATTGCTTACCTGCGCGGTGCAAAGTTTCTTTTTCTTTTGCTGTTAATTTATCATACCCTACCGCTCGAATTTTATCCAAAATCCTATTTAACTCCTCCTCACTCACCGGCTTATCTTTCACTATCCGCATTCCATTTCTATTATACCGCCTTTGCCTTAAGGCCTCCAGTTTATCGCAAATAAATATAAATGGCTGACTAATATCTATTCCTTTTTTTCGATAAACTACCCATAAATAGCCCCAAATAGCACCGCCTATATGAGTAATATGCCCCCCCTTATTGCCCCCTGTAGCTAGAAATACTAAATCTAAAAGAATATAAATTACCGCTAGCCATTTCAAAGAAATCCTACCTACTAATAATAGATACACTGGGTAATTAGGTACTAAAGTTGCCATAGCCACCATAAGAGCATAAATACCCGCCGAAGCCCCTACACAGTAAGCAGCTTGATTTGAAAAATACGGTAATACCATATAACTAATTACTACCAATATTCCCCCACTAAGGCCACCCAGCAAATAAGTAAGATATACCTGCCTATCAGAAAAAAATTGTCTGCCTATACTTCCTATAAAGTATAAAACAACTAGGTTAAATAATAAATGAAAGGGCTGATAATGAACAAAATTATAACTGAGAAAAGTCCATGGCTTAAATAGATAATCCGGGAAAACGGTACTTAGAGCCAAAAAATAATTTATTATATCAATAAGAGTGTTATGAAAAGGAATTTGAAATAGTAGGCCTATGAGTTGAACTAAAATAATAACTAAAAAAACTATGCTATTAATTAGTATCAAATAACCAAAAGCACCTAGTTTAGGTAAAAAGTCGTTTCTAATATCCTTAATAATTGATTGCATAACATTAATTTAAAAAAAATAAAAGAAAGAGGAAAGAAAAAAGCTTATCTATAAACTAAGCATTTTCTTCCCTCTCAAGAATATGAAAAAATTTACTTAACTGCTTGTTTACCTGCTGCTTGTGCTTTAATCAGGTTCAATGCACTTCCTGCTTTGAACCACTCGATTTGCTGCTCATTATAGCTATGGTTAACAGGAAAACTTTCTACGGTACCATCCTTATGGTGTAATACCACAGTAAGTGGCTTACCTGGTGTAAATTCTGTAAGTCCTATAATATCAATAATATCATCTTCAAGAATTTTATCGTAGTCTTCCTTGTTGGCAAATGTAAGTGCTAACATTCCTTGTTTTTTAAGATTGGTTTCATGAATCCTAGCAAAGGAACGTACTAAAATAGCCCTTACGCCTAGGTACCTTGGTTGCATTGCTGCATGCTCTCGCGAAGACCCTTCTCCATAATTTTCATCTCCCACCACAATTGTACCAATCCCTGAAGCCTTATAAGCACGTGCTACTACCGGCACACTATCATACTCCCCAGTAAGCTGATTTTTAACGCAATCTGCCTTATCGTTAAAATAATTAATAGCTCCTGTAAAAGTATTATTCGAAATATTATCCAAGTGGCCGCGATAAGCAAGCCAGGGCCCTGCCATAGAAATATGGTCGGTGGTACACTTACCCTTCACTTTTAATAGGAGTCTAAGCCCTAATAAATCTGTACCCTCCCAAGGCTTAAACTCTGGTAATACCTGCAAGCGATTAGAGTTGGGGTCAATCTTCACTTCCACTGTACTTCCCTCTTCAGCAGGGGGCTGATAACCTAGATCTTCAACCCCAAATCCATGGGGCGGTAATTCAATTCCTACTGGAGGTTCTAATTTTACAGCAACCCCCTCTTCGTTAATTAAAGTATCAGTTAGAGGGTTAAAAGTTAGGTCGCCTGCTAAAGTCATAGCAGTTACAATTTCAGGTGAAGCCACAAAAGCGTGCGTATTAGGGTTGCCATCATTCCTTTTAGCAAAATTTCGATTAAAGGAAGTCAGAATTGAATTTTTTTCTTTTTTTTCAGCTCCATGCCGTTTCCACTGTCCAATGCAGGGTCCACAGGCGTTAGCTAAAACCACTCCTCCTATTTCTTCAAATACCTGTAACAAACCATCTCTTTCAGCTGTATATCTCACTTGCTCAGAACCCGGCGTTACAGTAAATTCAGTTTTTACTTTTAACTTCTTTTCTTTGGCTTGCTTAGCAATAGAAGCGGCACGAGTCAAATCTTCGTAAGAGGAGTTAGTGCAAGAGCCTATCAGTCCTACTTCTAGCTTGGAAGGATAGCCATTTTCAATTACTGCTTTCTTAAATTCGGAAATCGGCCATGCCCTATCCGGAGAAAAAGGACCATTAATATGGGGCTCCAAAGTACTTAGGTCAATTTCTATTAATTGGTCAAAATACTGCTCAGGATTTGCGTATACTTCCGGGTCGGCTGTCAGGTAAGGGCGAATAGCATCTGCCATATCTGCAACTTCTGCTCTTCGGGTAGCTCTTAAGTAACGAGCCATACTATCATCATAACCAAAAGTAGAAGTAGTAGCCCCTATTTCTGCCCCCATATTGCAAATAGTACCTTTACCCGTGCAAGATAAAGAAAGAGCACCCTCCCCAAAATATTCTAAAATGTAACCGGTTCCCCCTTTTACTGTAAGGATGCCTGCTACTTTTAGAATAACGTCCTTAGGAGCCGTCCAACCATTAAGTTTACCTGTAAGCTTCACACCAATGAGCTTAGGAAATTTAAGCTCCCATCCCATTCCTGTCATGGCATCTACTGCGTCGGCACCCCCTACCCCAATTGCAATCATACCTAAGCCGCCGGCATTCACAGTATGAGAATCCGTACCTATCATCATTCCACCCGGAAAAGCATAATTTTCCAAAATCACTTGATGAATAATGCCAGAGCCCGGCTTCCAAAAGCCAATGCCATACTTTTTAGATACCGAAGATAAAAATTCATAGACCTCCGCATTTTCACTTAAGGCAACAGCAAGGTCTGCTTGCGCCCCTTTTTCTGCTTGAATTAGGTGGTCGCAATGTACTGTAGTAGGTACGCGTACTTTATCTATTCCTGCCTGCATTAGCTGTAGCAGTGCCATTTGCGCAGTAGCGTCCTGCATTGCTACCCTATCTACAGCAAACTCTACGTAAGACTCGCCTCTTTTATAAGGCTCCAACTTTTGTGTAGGATATAAATGAGCATATAATATTTTTTCTGTGAGAGTTAAAGGCTTACCTAGCACCTCTTTGGCTGCGTCCACCTTTTTAGGGTATTGGGCATAAAACGCCCGTAACATATCAATGTCGAATATCATAGTTGCTTAGCTTTAGCTTTTGTAATGTTTTTATGTATTCATTAAATTTTCAATAGCTTCCCAATGCATAGGAATCATTTCCATTAAATCTTGAGGACCATTTTCAGTAATAAGAATATCATTTTCTAAACGAATACCAATTCCTTCTTCTGGTATATAAATACCTGGTTCACAAGTAAGCACCATTCCAGGAGCAAAAGGAGTAAAGCGCAATGAATTATCGTGAGTAACTAGTCCTAAATGATGAGAAACTCCGTGCGGAAAATATTTCTTATATGCAGGAGAAGAGGGAGAAGCATTCTGAATATCCTTTTCAGTTAGCAATCCTAATTGCTTGAGTTCTTCTTGCATAAAAGCTCCTACTTCTTGTGTATAAGTTTCTAACTGATTACCCGGTATAAGCAAAGATTTTGCATACTCAAACACCCGACACACTGCCATATATACCTCCTTTTGCCTAGGTGTAAATTTGCCATTTACAGGGATAGTTCGCGTTAAATCAGAAGCATAATTTCCATATTCAGCTCCAAAATCCAATAATACTAAATCCCCCTCTTTGCACTGCTTATTGTTTGCTATATAGTGCAAAACACAAGCATTAGCACCTGAAGCTACTATCGGCTCATAAGCCGGGCGGCGAGATCGGTTACGAATAAATTCATGTATAATCTCAGCTTCTATTTCATACTCGTATACCCCCGGTTTAACAAATTTTGCCACCCGCTCAAAAGCTTGGGCCGTAATAGAAATAGCCCTTTTGATCTGCTCAATTTCTTCTTCGGATTTTATCATTCTTAGGGCGTACAAAATAGGAGCCGCTCGCTCAATTTTTAGAGCTGGAAATTGCTGCTGTAGTTTATAAGCAAAACGATGAGAAGCCGTAGGGTAAAAAAGACGATTTCTATCATGCTCGTTAAAATACAAATAGAAACCTTGTATTAGATAAACTTGTGTAAGAAAAAAATTTTCAAATTCATCAGTATACATTACCGTCTCTATACCCGAAATGGCAGAAGCCTGTTCTTTTGTTAATTTTTCGCCTTCCCAAATCTTGATTTCTTGATTGGTTCTGCGAATGAAAAGCACTTCTCGAAACTGCGGCCTAGGAGAATCATGAAACAAAAATAAAATAGTATCTTCTTGGTCTATACCCGTAAGGTAATACAAATTACTTTCTTGAATAAAAGGATAATGACCATCCCCGTTGGTGACCACTAAATCATTGGAAAAAAATACGGCTGCACACCCTGGTTGCATTTTTAATATAAATTGCTCCCTATGGGCTTGAAAAACAGAAGGTGGTGGAGAGGTATATTTCATAAAATTAAATTATGCCTTTGTGTATTCTCGAAATTCGTAGAGTTGATTCCGTAATTGAGGTATAAAGCCTGCTTCTCTAATGCAATTCTGAATTTCTTCAGCGTTAAAACGATAAGAAGCCCCCGCTGCCGATACTACATTTTCTTCTATCATAATAGAGCCCATATCATTAGCTCCCCCATGTAAAGCCATTTGTGCTACTAAAGGACCTACCGTAAGCCAAGATACTTGAATATTATCAATATTAACTAATACCAAACGAGAAAGTGCTAGCATTCGCAGATACTCAGTAGGCGAAACAGTATTTTTAATTCCTCGTATCTTATTTAGTAGCGTACCATCATCTTGATAGGGCCAAAGAATAAAAGCGGTAAAGCCACGCGAAAAGGCTGGCTTCTGAGCTTGAAGTTCACGAATAAGTATCAAATGGTCTACTCTTTCTTCAATAGTTTCGACATGCCCAAACATCATAGTAGCGCTACTAGGAATTCCCAAGCGATGAGCTACACGCATTACCTCTAACCATTCTTGAGTTTTACATTTGCCATTAGAAATCATTTTACGTACTCTATCGCTTAAAATTTCCGCTCCCGCCCCCGGTAAAGAATCTAATCCCGCTGCTTTTAAACGAATTAAAGTTTCTTCTATACTTAAATTACTTATTTGAGAAATATGCACTATTTCCGGAGGTCCTAAGGCATGTAGTTTCAAGTTAGGATACCAACTTTTAAGCTTACGAAAAGTTTCTTCGTAATATTCTATACCTAATTCTGGGTGATGCCCTCCCTGCAATAAAAGCTGATCTCCCCCTAAAGCAAACATCTCTTCTATTTTTCGCTTATATGTCTCATCGTCCGTAATATAAGATAGAGGGTGCCCCGGGGGTACAAAAAAATTACAGAATTTACAGTTAGCAACACAAACGTTAGTAGTATTTACGTTGCGGTCTATTTGCCAAGTGACAATATTAGGCGTATCTTTTTTCTTGATTTTTCGAACCTCATTAGCTGCATACATTAGCTCCGCTAAGGAGGCCTGCTGATATAAAAAAAGAGCTTCTTCCTGGGTTAAAAACTCTAAATCAATTGCTTTATTTAAGAGGTCTTCAACAATCATAATAATTATGCTTTATACTATCCTCTAGCACCTACTCTGGGTTACCTAAAGCAGGTTAAATATAACAAATAAACATTTATCAGCCTTTCAAAATTCATTAAGCTGTGCAGTACAAAACTTACTTTAATAATGCTATAAACTAAACTTTAGCTAACGCCTGCTCAATATCCCAAATTAAATCTTCACTATTTTCTACTCCTACCGAAAGGCGAATTAATTTTGAAGTAATTCCTATTTCTTGCCTGTGAGCAGGATCTACTCCAGCATGGGTCATAGTAGCAGGATGTTCTGCTAAAGATTCTGTACTTCCTAAACTCACTGCCAACTTAATCAACTGCAAAGCATTCAAAAAACGAAAAGCTTCTGCCTCCCCTCCTTGCACATCAAAAGATAACATAGCTCCTGGCGAAAGATATTGCTTTCTATAAATAACGTAAGCGGGTGAGTCTTTAGGAATTAGCCCTAGATAATATACTTTTTCTACTTTAGGGTGGCTATTTAAATAATGAGCAATTATTTCAGCATTTTTGGCCTGTTGCTCCATTCGCACTTTTAAGGTTTCCAGGCTGCGAAGGAGCAACCAACCTGTCCAGGGCCCTGCCATATTCCCTAAAAAGGTACGTAACATTTTAACCCTGGCTATATTTTCTTTAGAGCCACAACAGGCACCCGCTATTACATCACTATGTCCTCCTATATATTTAGTAGCAGAATAAAGAGAAAAATCAGCTCCATGTTTCAAAGGATGCTGCCATAAAGGGCCCATATACGTATTATCCACTGCAACCATCACTTTTTTTTGAGAAGTAGAATATTTCTGAGCTATACGGTGACAGAGCTCTATATCTATAAGAGCATTAGTAGGATTGGCAGGAGTTTCAATAAAAATCATGCCTAATTTGTGAGCTAAACCTGTTTTCTCAATTTGGGCTTCAATTTCGCTTTGCTCCATGCCGGGCTTAAAAGAAACGGCTTGCACCCCTATTTTCGCAAGAAAATGACGAATAAAATGATCGGTACCTCCGTATAAAGGAGTGCTATGTAAAAGCAAATCACCCGGTGATAAAAATTCTAACAAAGTAGTAGTAATTGCCGACATTCCACTTTCAAAAACAGCACAATCTTCGGCCTCATCCCAAAGGCTAAGCCTATCTTCTAAAATTTCTAGGTCGGGATTATTAATACGACTATAAATTAAACCCTCCTCTTCGCCCTCTGCCCTGGGTCTTAAACCATAAGCAATTTCAAAAAATGCTTTTCCCGCCTCTGCGCTTTTAAATACAAAAGTAGACGTCTGAAAAATAGGGCATTTAATAGCCCCTTCCGAAAGTTCAGGCTTATAACCATAAGACATCATCAAACTTTCAGGCCGAAAATTGTGTCTCGATTGCTTCATACTATCATAAAAAAATATACAATAAATGAATAGAGTAAGCCTGAAAGCCTACTCCTCTTAAAATAAACATTATAACTAAAATTTAAAATTACTCTAGTACTTCAATATTTTATAACTAAAAACTTCTGCTCCTAATCGAACCTGTAAGATATATATACCTGGGGCTAGATTGCTTAAAGGTATTGTATCAGAAATACCAGTAATTTGGGGGATGGAAATAGGTATCAAATTACCTGCAATATCATAAATTTGAATTGCAGGCTTTCCTACAGGAATTTCTCCCCAATCTATTATAATAAATTCTTGAAAAGGATTAGGATATATCACTACTCTAGAATCCAGATTTTCTTCCCCCCACCCTACTACGTCTTTGATTTGAACCGTAAAACTAAATGTGCAATTATTAACATCTTTAACTATCACTTTATAAGTACCCGGTGCCAAAGAATCAATTACATTATTGGTAGAAAAAGGCTTGCCTTCCAAGGCATATTGGTAAGGTAAAGCAGTACCTTTAGGCGTAATAGTAATTTTTCCATCTCTACAAGTAGGACAGGAAGCTAAAGTAGTAACTACTTCTACCCTGGGTGCTGGAGCAAACTCTACTTCCACTTCGGGCGTAAACCCTGTATTGCAATTATTGGCACTTACTTTTACGCGGTATTTTCCACTTTGTAGAGCAGAAAAATCTAACTGATTAGCCCCTGGAATATCCACTGCATTCCTTTGCCATTGATAACGAACCTCTGTCAGAGTATTAGTTAATTGAAAATTAATAGGTGTTCCTTCACAAGCACGCTGTGGAGTATTAGGAGTAATATTAGGCAAGGGGGGTACACTTTCCGCAAAAGCAATAACTCGAATTTCTTTTTGCGCCGTACAACCATTTGCGTCGCGACCAGTTACAGTGTAAGTAGTAGTAGTAGCCGGGCTAGCCCGAACAATAGCCCCCGTAGTGGAAGAAAGGCCTGTCGAGGGCTGCCAGGTATAAGTATTGGCGCCGGTCGCTTGTAAAGTAGCAAAAAATGTTCGACAAACAGTTTGAACGGGCGCATTCACCCCCACATTCGGCGCTCGAAATTGCACTATGGAAACTGCATCCGCTTCTATCGGTTTTGGACAGCCCTCTATTGTAATTTCAAATCGATATTCTCCTGCGCTCTTTACCCAAATTACATCTCCTTTCAAAGAAGGTAAAGGTTCGTTATTTCGAAACCACCGAATCGAACTATTGGCATTAATAGCTTGCAGGCGTAAACTATCTCGTGGGCAAAATCCATTCCTACCCCCTGTTTCAATAGATAGTCTAGGCGGTTGAATTACTTCTACTTTAACTGAAGCACTTGCTTTACATCCTCTCTCGTCAGCGACCGTAACTGTATAAATAGTAGTAGCATTTGGATTAGCAACCGGATTAAAAATATCAGCACGATTCAGTCCTTGTATAGGGCGCCACTCATACAAGATTCCACCACTTGCCCGAAGCTGTGCTTGCGTTTGACCTGAACAGATTTTTTGATTCTCCCCTACCTGTACATTAGGCAAAGGATGAACAATAATATTACGTGAAGGAGTAGAAAAACGACAACCTAAAGCTTCAAAAGTAGCATAATAATTTCCCTCTTGCTGAATTCTATAAATAGGCGCCGTAGCCCCAGGAATAGGAGAATTGTCTTTATACCATTGAATATTGGTAGCAATCAAATTTTTGAGCTCTATTTTAGCATCCTGCAAACCGCAAAAAGCAGTATCTTGAGTAGGAACTAAAGTATAGGACGGGGGCTGCAAAACATTAATTCGAATCGAATCTTTAGACTGGCAACCCCATTCATTTTCTACAGTAACAGTATAAGTAACGCTTCTCTCCGGACTAGCTACAGTACGAGCACTATTAGGGGCCCCCAAGCCCAAAGTAGGTAACCACTGATAGGAACGGCCTCCTACTGCCTCTAAAACAGTGTTCTCGCCGCGACATAAGGTAGTTTGCAAAGCACTTACTCTAACCTGAGGCAAAGGATAAACTGTAATTTTCACTGTAGCTGTTGTACTACACCCTAAAATATTGGAAGCTACTAGAGTATAAACTGTAGTTTGCGTAGGAGTAGCTAAAGGTGTAGCAATATTAGGTTGATTTAAACTTTCAGTAGGTCGCCATTCGTAAGTATTAGCACCCCGAGCTCGAAGCTGTACACTCGAACCTCTACAAATAGCCGTATCTTGAGAAACACTTAGTCTTGGCTTAGGAATTACTGTAATAGTCACAACATCTTTTGCCACACAACCATTAGCCGAACGTCCAATCACTGTATAAGTGGTAGTAGTCTCCGGTGTAGCAAGCGGATTCGGAACAAAAGGATTGCTTAAACCTCTGAACGGTTGCCATTCAAATTGTAAAGCGGAGCCTCGTGCACTAAGCTGAACACCATTGCCCTGGCATATAGTTCTATCCTCACTCGCTTCTATTGTAGGCAAAGGGAAAACTGTAACTCTAATTTGAGCCTCTGTTTGGCAATTATTTCTATCTGTTACCCTTACAGTATAGGTGGTGGTTTGCTGCGGACGAGCCACAGGGGTAGAAATATTAGGATTATTCAAGCTACTAGCAGGAGACCAAACAAAAGAAAAAGCATTTGGGGTATCTACACTTAGTTGCGCGGAATCTCCTTGGCAAAGTATTCTATCTGGTCCTACCTCCACTGTAGGAGGTGGATTAACAGTAAGAGTAGCACTCCTGGTACTTTCACAGCCATTTGTATCAATTGCTGTAATAGTATAAGTAACTGTATTTTGGGGAGATAAAATAGGAGCCTCCGATCTAATATCGCTAACACCCGTAGAAGGTGCCCAAATAAAACGAGAAGGTATATCTGTCAAAACTCTCCACCGTACACTTTGCCCTAAGCAAATAACATTTCCTTTACCACTTAAATCTTGAATATCTATAATAGCTGGAAGTTCTTTTACATGAATTGTAATAGAGTCGCGAGTAACACAATTATTGGTATCCGTAATATGTAAGGTATAGGTAGTAGTTACTTGGGGAAAAGCCAAAGGATTAGCTACTAAAGCGCTGCTTAAACCTTGAATAGGAGACCACCGAAATTGTCTAATTCCATTTTGTAGCCGCAGCGGAATAATCTGAAGAGTATTGCCTTTACAAAGCTTTTTATCACTTCCAAGCTCTAATATAGGTAAATCTAATACTCTTACTTTCACTGCCTTTTCGGTAGTACAAGCACCATTAGCATATGCTATGGAAACTGTATAAGTTGTAGTGATAGAGGGCGTAGCCGTAGGGTTTGCAATTGTAGAGTCGTCTAAACTTATTTTAGGGCGCCAAGCATAGCTCTGCCCTCCCCTAGCTACCAATTCTACCCTAGAACCCTTACATATAGCTGTATCTTTACTAACCAAACCTTGAAATACATTATTAACAAAAATTGTTACTGTATCTGAAGCCCTGCAACCATTAACATCCTTTACGGTAACTGTAAAAGTAGTAGTTTCTAAAGGAAGAGCAGTAGTAGATTCTGCAGTTGAAGACTCCACTAAATTAGCCGGTTGCCATTCATATTGTATAGCCCTTGAAAAGTTAGCTGATAGACGAACTGGCTCCCTAGGACAATCGATACGGTTAGCAGTTGTAGAAGCACGAAAGCTAGGAGGTGAATTTACTATTATTTGAACCTCATCTTTAGCCTGACACCCAATAGTATTCTCTGCTATAAGAGTATATATTTGAGTAGCCCTAGGCTTAGCCCATGGATTTTGAATATTATCTCTACTTAAACCTATAGAAGGTAGCCAGCGATAAAGATTGGCTCTTGTTGCTAGCAGCTGTACACTATCTCCTTGACATATTGTTTTATCTTCCCCAGCACTTATTGTAAAGGGTTCTACTACCGTAATGTTTATTGATTTTTGAGTACTACAAGCTGCATTATAAGCTAAAAACTCATAAGTAGTATTCTGAATAGGCTTGGCTCCTACTAATAAAGTATCTCGGCGCAATAATTGCTCT
>JANWXU010000062.1 GCA_025057395.1 Bacteroidia bacterium
CAAATCTGGTGACTGGGGCTAAGTCGTAACAAGGTAGCCGTACCGGAAGGTGCGGCTGGATTATCTCCTTTCTAGAGAAAGCGCCTGCTCCCCTACTCCCAAAACTTATCATAGGGTCTTGTAGCTCAGGTGGTTAGAGCGCAACACTGATAATGTTGAGGTCCCTGGTTCGAGCCCAGGCAAGACCACGTGAAAAGCAACCTAAGGGGAATTAGCTCAGCTGGCTAGAGCGCCTGCCTTGCAAGCAGGAGGTCATCGGTTCGACTCCGATATTCTCCACCAGTATGATTTACTACTTAAGCTAAAATATTTTATCCACCACATATATTCTTAATTGCAAAAATGGGGAATTAGCTCAGCTGGCTAGAGCGCCTGCCTTGCAAGCAGGAGGTCATCGGTTCGACTCCGATATTCTCCACCCCAGGCTAATGAAGCGTACATTTTAGTACTAGTGCTAGTGATGGTTTTAATGCTTCTTGTGTATATTCGCCTAAAAGTCTTCCCCTAGTTTAATCTTTTACCTATACTTACTGTGCCTTCCCGAAAGTTTCGACCCTGTTTCCAGTGTGTCGTTCTGATCTCTAATCACTTTTTTCTCTCTCTTATTTATTAAATTTTTTCTTTTTAATTAATGTTTGTATTTTGGTATTTTACCACTAGAAAAAAAACATTCTTTCTTCTAATTAGCTAGTATGTTTAAGTTTCGTAATTTGACAGCTGAACAAATTCGGATAATAAATAAGGTTGAGAACCAAACCCCACTTTCGGAAGAAGACGCCCTTTTTTTATATCGGTCTCGAGACATTGCCTTTATAGGAGCATTAGCGCACTATGTAAGAACACGCTTACATGGTTTATCTACTTACTTTAATAGAAACTTTCATATAGAGCCTACCAACATTTGTATTTATGATTGCGCATTTTGTTCATTTGCTCGACGCCCCGGTCAAGAGGGTGCATGGGAATATACCCTTGATGAAATTGAAAATATTTGTAGAAGTTATGTAGGTAAACCTGTTACGGAAGTTCATATAGTAGGGGGTGTTCACCCTAAAAGGGGAGTAGAGTATTATGGGGAGATGATTCAGCGAATAAAAAAGATTCTTCCTCACATTCATGTAAAAGCATTTACTGCAGTTGAATTAAAGGTGATGTTTGCTAGAAGCAAAATGAGCATAGAGGAAGGATTATTGGCTTTAAAAAATTACGGTTTAGACTCTTTACCTGGTGGAGGAGCTGAAATATTTCATCCAGAAGTAAGGGAAAAGATTTGCGATACTAAAGCTTCTACTGAAAATTGGCTTACTATTCATAGAACAGCCCACCAACTAGGCATACCCTCTAATTGTACTATGCTCTACGGGCATATTGAAAAGTATGAGCACCGGGTGCACCACATGATGTTGCTACGACGCCTCCAAGAGGAAACACATGGTTTCAATACTTTTATTCCCTTAAAATTTCGTAATGAAAACAATTCTCTTTCTCATATTCCCGAGTCTACCATTGTTGAAGACTTAAAAAATTATGCAGTAGCTCGCCTATATTTACATAATATTTCCCATATCAAAGCATATTGGCCAATGATAGGCAAAACTACTACCCAGTTATCTCTATCCTTTGGAGTAAATGATGTGGATGGAACCATAGACGATACTACAAAGATATACTCGATGGCAGGTGCTGAAGATAAAAATCCGGTGATGACTACCGAGCAATTAGTGCAACTAATAGAGAGTGCTGGCTTTATTCCTATTGAACGAAACTCGATTTATACACAATTTCAAGCAGCAGTGGTATAATAAAATTTGTTTAGTATTGATTTTGTACTTAGTTCGGCACGCAGAAACTATGTATAATGCCTGCGCCTATGTGCAAGGCTCGGGGATCGATTCCGAAATAAACGAACGCGGCCATAGGCAGGCTATGCAACTATATAATTACTATAAGCATGTAGAATTCTCAGCTATTTGTACCAGCCTCCTTAAAAGAAGTCAGCAAACAGTTTTACCTTTTCTGAAGGAGAAAAGAGCAACGTTTATTTCTACTTCTGCTCTCAATGAAATTTCATGGGGAAAATTAGAAGGTTTGCCAACCACAGGAGAGGTGAGGGAGCAAATCTTGCTTGCTAATTATGAGTGGAGTAAAGGAAATACTTCTTATGCTGTTCCCTTCGGGGAATCTCCCGAGCAAGTGTGGCAAAGAGCTAAGGCTTTTCTGGAGGATATAAGGAATAAATTTCCTCGAGGGAATGTATTGATTTGCACGCATGGCAGAACTTTAAGAGTGATACTTAGCATGTTACTAGGATACGGCTTAGAAAATATGCACCTTTTTTGCCACTATAATACAGGAGTAAATATATTGAAAAATGAAGGTACTCTTTTTTGGGCAATAAAGCTCAATGATATTTCTCATTTAGATGAAAGCTTAAAGCCCCTGAGTTAGAGTAATGGCACTTAAAGTTGCTGCTGTTTCTTATTTTAACACTGTTCCTTTTGTAAAAGGGCTGCAATCTTATTTTACCCCATCCGAATTAAATCTGCTTTTAGCGCCGCCTTCCCAGTGCATACGAGCTTTCAAGGAAAATATTGCTGATGTAGCACTAGTACCTACGGGCGCTTTGCCTGATTTAAATGGTTACGTTAGCACCGATGGTTGGTATGTTTTAGATAAATTTTGTATTGGAGCTCTTGAAGAGGTGGGGTCCGTTTTTTTGTTTGCTCACTCTCCTTTAGAACAGTTAAAAATTATTTATCTTGATCCGCATTCCCGCACTTCTAATGGGCTATTTAAAGTTCTATCAGCTTTTTATTGGAAGCA
This sequence comes from Bacteroidia bacterium, assembly GCA_025057395.1. GTDB lineage: Bacteria > Bacteroidota > Bacteroidia > J057 > JANWXU01 > JANWXU01. The sequence goes on from JANWXU010000062.1 coordinate 2,824, forward strand.
AAAGTATCTTTACCAAAACCAACCCGACCACTGGCAAAATATCCATGGAAGAAATGGTGGAATTGTAATTGGTGATAAGGCAATAGCCATCAAACCTCAGTTCCCGTATGCTTATGATTTAGCTCTAGCATGGCGTCAATTTTCTTTTTTGCCTTTTGTATTTGCTGTTTGGGTAGTTCGAATAAACAAAGTTCCTGATTTTTATCTAAGTAAAATTGCACAAGCCTTTCAAGACGGCTTGGAGCATAAATTAGAGTGGGCAAAAGTAGAAGCTTCTAGGTATGGATTTACCCAAGATTTTGCCCAAACATACTATGAAAAATACATAGACTTTGAGCTCGATGACGTAAAGAAAAATGCTATTCATCTTTATCTTTCTTACCTAGCCCAAATAGAGCACTTTGAGCTTCCTACTTTTAGATATTACTGGCCGCAGACTTTTTAATTGAGCTTACGCCAATTCCTAAAAAGTTTACAGCTTTTTGCCCACTCATATCTTTATATTCTTAACCTTATTTTACATATTTATAAAAAAGATTTCTATTTTTGCTGCTATAATCATTGTTGGGTAGGCTTAAGCTGCAAACAGTCCTAAAAGCTTTTATTATTTTTAGACTGATTACAAACTAAGATATTTTTATTAACTCCATTACATATGAAAGTATTATATTCTCTATTCTCACTACTTTTGTACATGTGCAGTTTGTTCTCCCTTGCTTCTGCTCAGCAGGTAAGTTGGGTTAGGCGTGTGGGGGGTAATATTGTAGATCGTGCTAATGCAGTTACGGCTGATGCAAGCGGCAATATATACGTTACGGGTTCCTATCAGGGTACTTTGACTATAGATAATGATAGTCGTACTATAACAAGCCAAGGCGCTTCTAGTGATGTTTTTATAGCTAAATTTGACTCTGATGGAAAACTTCAATGGCTACAAACTGCTGGAGGCAATTCTGAGGACTTAGGTATTGACCTAGTGATTCATGAAGGGCATTTATTTGTTGTAGGTATATATCGGGGCACAGCTACTTTTGGAAATTTTCAGCTTACAAGTATAGCAAGTAGAAATGACGTTTTTCTAGCCCGCATGGAAGCTTCTACGGGTAATATCTTAAATGTTTATACTGCGGGTGGTCCTTTAGACGACCGGGTAAATAGTATTGCTCTAGATAACTCTAATAATCAATTATGGCTTATTGGAGATTTTGAGGCCACAGCAAATTTTGGTAACCTAGCTTTAACAAGTGGTGGAAGTAGAGATGTTTTTGTTGCACGTTTTGGTATAAATACTAACGCCTTTAATTGGGCAGAAAAAGCAGGAGGATCGGGCATAGATGAAGGAAAATCTATTGCGCTTAGTCCTAATGGAAGTGTATTACTAGCGGGTAGTTTTGCATCTAATAATTTTTCTTTAGGGCAGTTTTCTCGTAGTAGCCAAGGAAACTATGATATTTTTTTAGCAAGTTTAAATGCTAGCAACGGTAATCTGAACTGGCTAATTACATCAGGTGGTGTAGGGAACGACCGAGCAGAAGCATTAGCAGTAGATCCTAGTGGAAATATCTATATTACAGGTCGCTTTACAGGTACTTCAGTTCCATTTAATGGTACAAGTTCTACTGTGGCATTTGCAAGTAGCTGGGCAGCTGACAATCAGGATCTTTTTTTGGCAAAATACAATTCTTCGGGAGCAATTGAATGGGTGCGCTCAACTAATGCTAGCGGCTTAGAATATGGTACTTCTTTGGTAGCAGACCTATCGGGGGTAGTAGTAGTAGGTGCCTACCAAGGTGCAGGAACTTTTGGTTCGATTAATCTAACTAGTAGCAGTAATAGTGAGGATATTTTTATTGCTAAATATTCTCCTAATGGTCAACCTTTATTTGCTAAAATTTATGGCCGAGCTAATAACGATGTCGCTAGTGATGTAGTTCTTTCTGGAGGAAGTTTGTATGTGGTAGGTAGTTTCTTGGGTACTAATGTTGATTTTGGGGGCTTTAGTTTAACAGCAGCAGGTGTGTCGGACGGATTTGTACTAAAACACACTCAAGAAACGTCGCCTTGTCAAGGATTTTCTGTAATTGCTACGGCTACTCCCTCTAGTATTAATTGCGGAGAAAGTACTAGGCTTAGTGCTTCTACACAAAGTGGGACTCCCCCTTTTGCATTTACTTGGAGCGGGCCCAATGGTTTTACAGCAGCAACTCCAAGTGCTACTATAAGTAATTTACGCCAAACAAGTACTTATTCTGTAACAGTAAGAGACGCAAACAATTGCTCAGCAACTACTAGTGTAAGTGTAAATGTCATTCCTTTTGTGGTTAGTGTTACTGCTGATAGAACCAATTTACAATTAGGACAAAGTGCACAGTTAAATGCCACAGCAAATGGTGGAGTTACGTATCTTTGGTCGCCTACTACTGGCTTGAATAATCCCAATATTATGAATCCAGTTGCTACCCCTACTACCACCACTGTTTATACAGTGACGGTAACTAATGCTAATGGCTGCCAAGCTTCTAGTACTATTACCCTGCAGGTTAATAATCCTGGTGAAACCTGCGAAGTAAGGGCTAGTGCTACTCCTTCTACAGTGAATGTAGGCGGTACAGTAACTTTGAATGCTATAGCTTTGCCCAGTAATCGAACTTTTAATTACCTTTGGAGCGGCCCTAATGGATTTACTTCTACACTTGTTGCCCCAACTATAACGGATATACGCCAATCGGGTATATATACCATAACTGTTTCTAATGGTACTTGTGTGGCTACGGCTACAGTAGCTGTTACTGTACTTACAAGTGGTGGGAACCAGGGGTGTGATACTCCCGTTGTACTAATAGCAAGCTCTACAGATATTTGTCCGGGCTTTTCTGCTATTTTAAGTACAGAGGCTATTGCTGGGGCTACTTACACCTGGAGTAGGGATAATGTTACTATACCCGGCGCTAACACCTCTACGTATACTGCTAACGAGGGAGGAATTTATGCTGTTACTGTTGTCCGACCAGGATGTGCTCCTTTAGTTTCGAATGCTGTTAGAATCTCGGCTATTACTCCTACTCAAATTCCAGTGCCTACAACAGTGCCCTCTGGCTCTGTAAGTTTACAGCCCTGTGAGGGTTCTGTAAGATTAGCTTTATCTTCCTCGTACACCGTTACGCCAGGAACAGCCTATCAATGGTACTTAAATGGTGCTCCTATAGCGGGAGCTAATCAGTCTAGCTGGAATGCTACGCAAGCAGGTGTTTATCATCTAGAAGTGATTCGAGGGCAAGGTACTAACTGTGAAATACGCAAGAAATCTGAAGGCATATTTGTAACTCGTTCTAACGTAACGCCTATTTATGTTGAAACGGTAGAAGACGCTTATATATGTCGAGAGTCAAGTGTCAAATTATTTGCAGTGACATGGCAGGGTTCTCCTTACCCCGACGCAAGAAAGATATCTTTTCGCTGGGAGCCTGCTAATCTTATTTTATCTCAAGAAGAACGTAGAGGAAATCGCGTCACAGATTATCCGGGCTTTTCAGATTCCACACTGGTATATGTAAGAGATAGTTCTATTGTGCTGGTAAAGCCAGGGGTAACAACCACTTTTACTGTTACTGTGACGGATGAATATGGTTGTAGGTCGACAGATTTTATTACTGTAAATGTGGGTAGTATTCCAACGCCTGTTATTACTCCTGAATTACAGACTATTTGTAGTGACCAAAACGTAAACTTGCAAGTTACTAATGCTACTTATCAATTCTATGATTGGCGGCGTCGCCCACTCAATTCTTCTCCTATTACGCCGTTTGAATCAATAGGGAGAAATGCGGCTTCTATTAATGTTAATCAACCGGGAGAATATGTAGTGGAAGTATCGGGTCCGGGTTGTCCTATTCGTCGTTCTAACATTGCTACTGTACGTGTTAATCCCTCTCCCACTGTAAATGTAGCGAATGTCGCTATTTGTGAAACCAGTACTGCTAACGTAAATTTGGTGGCAAGTTCTACAGGAGTAGGCTTGGTCTATAGCTGGGTAGGAGTAGGTGGCCCCTATCCTAATGCACCCTCTATTAGCGTGCCTCGCAATGCTTTGTCTATTGGAAGTGCGAACACTTTTACATTAACAGTTACGGCGGCTAATGGTTGCCAAGCTACTACTACTGCTACAGTTACTGTTTCACCAAGTATTCCTACTGGTGTAGTTAATCTACAAGCCAGTGGCGACCTTAATATTTGTCCTGACCAATCAGTGACCCTTTCTATACCCGCACCATTTATCAATCCACTTTATACTTATCAATGGTCATTAAATGGAGTGGCAATTCCGGGCGCAACGGAATCAAGTTTTGTAGCTTCAAGCCGCGGAACCTATACAGCTCGTATTAGCTCAGGCGCTTGTCCTGCTAGTAGTGGGAGTATAACGGTAAGTCATCGGCCTGTACCTGTAGTAAATGCAGGTACTGCTAATCCTATTTGCTTAGGAGCTTCTACAAGGATTAATAATGTCAGCGTAATACCCGCACCCGCTAATAACATCTATAGCTGGGCTCCTACTCTTGGACTTGACAACCCTACACTTCGAAATCCAGTGGCAAGTCCGGAAGTTACTACTACTTATACTCTAACGGCGACTCATCCTGTTTCTGGATGCACGGCTTCTAGTACGGTAACGGTGGTGGTAGATCCATTGCTAGGGCCTGTAGCAAAGGCTACTCTAAGTAATGGTATTATTTGTGCGGGCCAAAGTGATATTATTACCTATTGGAATGAGGGTAATGCTGTAGGTTCCGGTAACGTGCTCTATCGCCTGGATAAGCTTCAGGGAGGGCAAACTACTACAGTAGAAACTGGTAATTTACCCGTAGGTAGGCGATTAACTTATAATACAGGTTCTTTGAATGAAACCACATGGTATATACTAACTTTAACGGATCCTGATATTGAATGCGTTTCTACTTGTACTTTAAAAGTAATTGTAGGTCCAAGGTTGGTGGCTACCGTACAAACAATTTTGAATAGGGCTAATACTCTTAATTTGTGTGACGGGTCCATTACTCTCCGTGCAATTTCTAATTTGGATAACCCTAATGTTCATTACCAGTGGATAGTTTATCCCGATGGAGACGATAGATACGTGGAGATTCCTGGTGCAACCTCTAAAGAATTTCTACCAAAAGTTGGAGGGCGCTATTCAGTGATTGTGCGTGATGCTTTTATTCCTACTTGTTTCGATATTGCTGATAATTGGGTGAACTTAATGGGAGTTACAAGTCAAAGTTCTATTGAGCTAATTACTGTTGAAATGACCGATAAGGATGGGCAGGTGGAACCACAGGTTGCTATACCCGCCTCTGGCATTGCTATTTGCCAAGGAAATTGTGCTAAATTAAAAGCAAACTATATCTTTAATGCTTCTTATCAATGGTACCGTAATGGGCAGCCTTTGCAAGGTCAGAATAGTCGCGAGCTTTTGGTATGTGAGCCGGGTAATTATCAAGTGCAAATTCTTACATGCACTTCAGGTTTTCCTTGTAATGAGTGTTCTGGTACTTCAGGAATCTGTCCTGTGCTGTTATTACCTACGCCTTTACAGCCTACAATAAACCATGTGGGAGAAGTGCTTTTGTGTGGTGACTATGTAGAACTTGCTACTCAAAACAATCCTCACATTTACCACTATCAATGGCAACGTCTAACGGCTAACGGTTACCGTAATATAGAAGGAGCGACGGATTATAAATTTTTAACAAGAGAAGCAGGAGAATATCGTGTAATTGTGAGTTCGAGGGTACGACAGTATAACTTACAAGGTCAAGTATTGCCCGCCTGCAGTGGTACTTCGATTAATAGCGTTGTAGTTCGCAACGGGATAGAACTTTCTTTAGTGCCCGGCTCTGCAAATTCTATTTTATGTGACCGCAGTGATATTCAAGCAAATATTAATCCTGCTTTCTTAAGTGGTGTGTTTACTGCTCAGTGGCAGTGGTATTATAATGATGCTCCTATTTCTGGTGCTACTGCGCCTAGGATTACTCCTACGCGAGAAGGAAGGTATTACGTGGTATTATCTTATACAAATGCGAATGGTTCGGGTACTTGTCGTTCTGCAGGATTTTTTGCCGAGGGCTCAGCCTTACGCTTAATATTACCCAGCGTAGTAAATGCATGTCCGGGCGTAGATTTCTTGGAATTAAGTGCTAGTGTAACAGGGGCTACTACAAAAATTACTTATAACTGGGAAGGAATAGATGCCCGTTCTCGGGCTCAAATACAGGGGCCTACCAACGCAGCACGTCTAGTGGTGAATACTCGAAATATCACCTTTGGTGATACTTTATACTATAGAGTAACAGTTAGAGACGAAGCAGGATGTACTCAAACACGTACGGTGGACGTATATTTTGCAAGATTTCCTAATCCTGCCAATACTAGAACTATTTTTGTGGGTTCTCGTAGTGCTCAAATTGAATGGGAGCCAGTTCCAGGGGTAGAGTATTACCTAATTCAATATAAATTATTCGATGAGGGGGAAACAGCGTGGCGTCCTGTAGCAGATTATCCTTGGCGAGGCACTTCATATGTGCTACAGGGTTTATTACCAGGGCAGAGTTATACGTGGCGTGTCGCTAGTGCCTGTGCTCCTAACAGTAATGCAAGGGCTTCAGAATGGGCACAATTTCCTAGATTTGTTACTCGAGGTGCTACTGCTGAGCTATGTGATCCGGTTTCCACTCCTACTTTTTCGGCAACCCTTACAGAGGCTACTATTCGGTTTGCAAAAGTTGCAAGTCCTAATGTACTGCGCTATGTTATTCGTTACCGTGTTTCAGGAACTTTAGATTGGATTACATTGCCCGAAATATCTCAACCTTCAGACCCCCAAAATATAATTACAGTGAATATAACAGGCTTAACTCCTCGTACGGTGTATGATGTTCGCATTACGACAATTTGCTTAAATGACGCTACAGACGCTAATTTTATTGCTGCCTTTGGTACCGGCCCAGATGTGTTGTTAGCTCCTGTCTTTGTAGACCCCACTCCTTTGCGCCAGCAGCCAGGTCCTATCGCAACGCCTTGCCCTGGAAATATTCAGGTGGAAGTTGCATGGAGTGCAATTCCTAATGCAATAGGATATCAATTCCAATTTCGAATTGTAGGCAACAATTGGCAAGAGCAAGTATATAACACTAATAGAACAGACATACTAAATTTTGTGCCTAATAATGAGTATGAAATAAGGGTAAGAGCTATTTACGATCCTCCTCGACAGGATGCGCCTTGGAGTGAAGTACGTCGTTTTATTACTCCAGAAGACCCTACTTGTATTCCACAGCCTCGGCTATTCACTAATCACTCTGCTGGTATATGGAAAGTTTATCCTAATCCAAGTAAAGGGCAATTTGTAGTAGAGTTTGAATTTGATAACTCACCATTAGGGCAGTTAGAAGTGGTAGATATGAATGGTAGAGTAGTTTATAAGGAGTCTATTGGTGTTTCGGAGGAAAAGCAGCTTTGGAATATTCAACTTCCTACGAGTGTAGTACCGGGTATATACATGCTGCGCTATTTAGGCGGGAAGCAGCAGTATTCCACTAAACTAGTGATTGAGTAAGGTTACTTCATGTTTTTATATTTATTAACAATAAGAGCCTCTTTTTAAGAGGCTCTTTCTTTTATTCAACCTTCAATTTCAATAGATTTTTGAAGGAAAATCATTAACTTTGAATAATATAAGAGCTTGCTAAGCTTGGGAGATGAAGTTACTAAAATTTACTTTTTATAGCTGTTGGTTGGTAGTTTTGGTGGGAATGTGTAGTAGCGGTATTCTTTCTCTAGCGCAGGGTGATACCGCCCTTTTGCAACCCAAGCAAGTGTATGAGCAAATTGATCAAATTAAACATTCAATTTGGGAAAGTCAGAAGTACTTTAATTATCTCCTGCTTGCTTTTATTCTATTAAATGGTGGAATTTTTACGCTAGCTATAATTTTAATTCGAAAATTAGTGAAAGGGGTGGGAGCTGTTCAAACACTAGATACACCCTCGCTTGAACAGCTGGCTCAGCAACTTCGTAGTGTTAGTCAAAAGCTGGAATATATTCAACAAGGCGGAAGTTCTTTAGCTGAAAATAGTCCTATTCTTATTGCAATAGAAAAATTAGAAAAAAAGATTACACAGCCTAAGGAAGAGACTATTAAGCAGCCCGCAGAATGGAAAAAAGAATTACGTCCTCTTTTCAAAGCTTTACAGGAAGAAATTGAGCAAATAAAGCGTACTCAAATTGAAATTAAAAGTATTTTTAGGGATGAAGATTTTTTTAATGTTCCTTTGCGTCAGTATTACCCACCGCCTGTAGATTCTGTTTTTCCTAAGCCGGAAGCTTCAAATGGCATTATATTAGATAACTCTTTTTTTCGGATAGAGTTTTGGCCGGGTGCTAAAGACGGAAAATTATTTTTCATTGAAGTGCAGAGCCAGCATAAAAAGGCCCTGGCAAGTATGTTATCCCTAATTGAGGAAACTTGTATTATCCAAGAAAGGGTTTCACGTCCTACTACCATCGTAACAGAGGAGCCCGGAAGAGTAGAGCTTAACGAAATTGGTAATTGGCAAATAGTTGAAAAAATTAAGGTAAAGCTTGTTTGATAAAATTTATTTTACTTATTTATTGTAATTTCTTTTCATTCCATACTCAATAATTTTTTCAAAGAATTCCAAAGGGGTAAGATTAGCCAAGGCAACCTGGTGAAAAAGGCAAGTAGCGGGTGTGATTCCAGGCAAAGCATTGAGCTCTAAAAATATTACTTCTACTTCTTTGGTTGGGTGGTAAACTCGCACAAAGGCGTCAAATCTTCCATAGCTATCTGCGCCTAATACTCGCGCTGCTTTTTCTACTTCTTTTTTTATTCTCTGAATAATTTCTCTGTTTTCTTCAATATTTGGGCTAAAGCGTGCAGGGGTTATATTTTGACCTTCGCCTGCTAGGAATTTTTCTTCTAGACTTAAAATTGCACTATTGCAAATTACCTCGCTGGGTTCAAATACAATGTATTCAACTACATTAGATTCTTCTTTAAATTTTGTAAAAAAGCCAATGGTAATTTCCTTAATAGTTTCGTTGCTGTTATTTTGATTGCTGCGAAGGTATTCTTCGAATAAGATAAAGTTTTTTTCTTGCCACTCTGTAATGTCTCCGAGATTGAGTTTTTCTTTGTATACTTCAGGCTTGAACGTTTCTTTTTTAAAAAGAAGGTAGCAATAGTAGACTAATTGTTCTCTATTTTGCAATAGTAAGACTCCACTACTACAGCCGTCGTCTATAGGTTTAGCAATAAGCGGGTAAGTTAAGGTAGTTTCGATTTTTTCATAAGCTTTTTGTGCGTCTTCTATCCAATCATTTTTAGTAAGCAAAACGTGGGCTGGTGTTTTCAATCCGTTGGCTTTTAAAATTTCAGTAGTGAGATATTTGTCAATGGTTATTCTTGTGCTTTGGCTACCAGCTCCATTGAAAGGAATTTTATTTTCTTCTAATAAAGCTTGTAGAGTACCATCTTCGCCCGGTCTTCCATGCAAAGCCAGAAAAACAAAATCAAATCGTTTTTTTAATTCTTGGAAAGGAATATGTTTAGGAGGAGTAGGAAATTCTAACGAAAAAATTTCTAATTGTTTTTGGATTTCTGACAGGAAGAATTGAGTAGTTTCATTTACTTGTTCCGGGTTAAGCACGGTACTATAGATTGTCCAGGCAATATCATCAGCGTTATCTTTAAGTAAACTAGCAATAGAAATTTGCCATAAGCTAAAGCCGGTTTCTGTAAAAATATGAAACTTTTCATATTGTTGGGCAGCAACATTTAGTTTTTTAAGGTGTGTACTATGCAATAAGAAAATAGGCGTAACTTCATATTCTCCTGCACTATTGAGCTTTTGAAATACATTTCTTCCGCCTTCTACCGAGATGTGCCTTTCTGAGGAAGGACCGCCTACTATTATAGCAATTTTTTTCTTGGTAGTGGATTTTTTTTTTGTTTTAAGTAAACCGGTTTTTAGTTCATCTAGTAGTTTTTGAGCTTTATATCTAGTAGAAGGATTTTGAGCACGCACTTGAAGTGAACGGTAAATAAGATAAGTTAGTAAGTTAGTAGGACTTAGACCCACTTCTGCAGCCTGATGAAATAGAAATGAGCCAGGCAACATTCCTGAAGTAGTATTAGGGTCATTAAAGAATATTTTAAGATTTTTTTCATCACCTTGCAATAGACCATCAAGTCGAGCATATACTTCTAGCTGCATAGCTTGCATTAAGTTTTGGGCTTGGGTCCGGATTTTTTCAATTATAGGTTGAGAAGCAGGCATAGGTGTTTTTTTACTAGCTATTCCTGGTAAGTATTTGGCACGATAGTCGTATACAGTTGTAGGTTTGTTAATTTGTGTAGGGGGCAACGCAAAAGGAGTACCTTCGGGTGTTTCAATTACAATTACTGAAAACTCTGTTCCTTCAATTAACTGTTCGATAATCACATTTTCAGGGGCATCATGAGCAGTAAGGTATAGAGTTTCGTAGGAGGTAGTTTCTAGAAGTTCAAATAGCTCCTCGGGGGTTTGAATAAAAGTATGGTTACAAAGTAAAGGGAAGCCTATTTCATAGCGCTCATCCATTATTCTTTGAATGAAACTTATTTTATGTTCTATACTAAAGTTACGCCAACTGCTTAAAGAAATTTCTATTGTAAAAAAGGCTTTTTGTAGGGCCCCTAAGAGTTCACTAGGGTCTTTTACTTGTGCTACTCCAATGCTGGAGCCTTGGTTAGGACTTTTAATTATACAGGGGAATCCTACTACTTGGGTAATTTTTTCAATGAGAGCTTGGGTAATAGGGAAAGCTTTATTTTTATTCAAAATTAGAAATGGGGGGGTTGCAAAGCCCATGAGAGGAAGCCATTTTTTTTGCAAAATCTTATCAATGGCAAAAGCAGAGCCGAGGATTCCACTTCCGCTGTAAGGAATTCCTAGCCATTCTAGTATACCTTGAATAGTACCGTCTTCTCCAAGAGGACCATGCAAAGTAAGGAAAGCAAAATCAATTTGACTAGCTAAATCTTGCCACGCAATAGGCACACCAATTTGTAGCTGGGCATTTTTGTATTCCTGGGCATCTGGCCAACAAATATGGTGGGCGTAATGTTGTTGAAAAGGGCTATCCGTTGGCAGGCAATAATAAGGAGGAAAGAAATCAGGAATACTACCCTTATATAAATTTCGCCAATCTAATAAAATGCACTGGTTAAAGCTATCAATAAAAATGGGAATGGGTAGAAAGTAAGTACGGTCAAGATTATCGAAAACGGTACGTCCGCCAGCAAACGAAATTTCTTTTTCACGTGAGCTGCCCCCCATTAAGATTCCTACTCGTATTGTCATTTATGATTGCAATTAATTTATAGCCAAAGATAATATAAAAGCCTGTTCTATAAGTGGCTTAAATAGGGCTATTAAGTAATTACAATTTGCTCCCGAAAACCGTTTAAGAAGCTACGAATATCCATTCGTTTTTTTCCTTCTAGTTGTACTTCTAAAATTTTTAGCCAGTTATCTGCAGCTTTAATAAGAAGAGTATCTGGATGGATAATTTTAATAGTACCCGTGGAAGCATTTTCTTCTTCATTATAATATACTTGAGAGCTAAAAATTTTTAAAGTTTTTCCATTAAGGTAGCACCAGGCAGCGGGGTTGGGTGCTAATCCTCTAATTAAATTGTGAATTTCTTTTGCAGTTTTATTCCAGTCTATTTTTCCATCCTTAGGATAAATTTTAGGGGCTTTTTTTTCGTCGCCTTTTAGCACTTGCGGTATTTGGGGAGCAGTACCTTTCTCTATTGCCCTAACAGTTTCTAAAACAAGTTTGGCTCCCTCCTCTTTAAGGTAATCGTGTAGTTGCCCCGCATTCCAATTTTCTGGAATAGGAACTGGCTTTTGAAAAATTATTTTTCCCGTATCGATTTCTTCTTCAAGAAAGAAGGTGGTAAGACCGGTTACTTTTTCGCCATTGATGATTGCCCAATTAATAGGCGCTGCTCCGCGATAATTGGGAAGTAAAGAAGCATGTAAGTTAAACGTTCCTAGTTTAGGAAAAGCCCAAATTTCTTTAGGTAACTTACGAAAAGCTACTACCACTTGTAAGTCGGGAGCTAGAGAGCGGTAATACTCTAAAAAATCGGGATCTTTTAGCTTAAGCGGTTGAAGAATTAAAAGATTTTGTTTTTGCGCATATTCCTTGATAGCAGAACAGCTCACTTTTTGACCTCGCCCCGCAGGTTTATCAGGAGCAGTAATTACTGCCACAATGTTGTAGTTATTTTCCAGTAATATTTTTAAGGAAGGAACTGCAAATTCTGGGGTACCTATAAAAATAATACGCATGCCTATTAACAATACAACAGTAGAGAAACAACAAAATTATTTGATAGTCTTAGCAAAAGTAATTTTTTATGCTAAATAAAAATTATTGCAGATTCAAATAAGGGCAAAAAATAAGGTAAGGACAGAAAATCTTCTGCCCTTACCTGTAATAATTAAATTAATAACCTTAGTTTACAGTACTATTCTACTAGCAAGGTATGTTTTTGAATAGTATTTCTTTTTTGAATAAAAAGAAAATAAATACCTTTGGGCAAAGGGCGTAAGTCTATAGCTATTTCTATTTCGGGGGGGGAGAGGGTAGTAGGTAGTTCAAAAACATTTTTTCCTAAAGTATTTATTATTGAAATCGTTATTTCTTCCTTCTCTTCAGCTAAAATTCTTAAAAAGAATGCTCCGTTACAAGGATTAGGGTAAATAACACAGCAGTTAGAAGAACTAGAATTGCTGTGTTTGCTATTATCGTATACATCAAAAGTAATAGGAGAAGAAAGACGAGAAGCTAGTATTGAGCCTGTACTACTGTGGCAGAAGGCTCTTAGGCGGATTTGTTGTAAGGTGCCAGGCACTAAGGATATTTGTTGTGGAGGACTACTTAACTGTGAATAGCGACCTATTAACCGACCTTCAGCATAGTATTCCAATTCATAATATTGAGCATTAGGAACAGTATCCCAAAAAACAGAAGCAACTCCATTCCTACTAGAGTTCACGTATACACCACCGGGTATGCGGCAAGTACCCGAAAAAGCTAAAGTTTGAAAATGGGTACTCACAAAATTACTGGGCTGTGGCAAAAAAATGCGCAGCTGTAGTTCGTATTGGGTGTTATTTTGTAAGTCCTGCAATACCAGTGTAGTAGCTCGGGTGCGTTGAATTTGCCAATAGGGAGCATTTACTACACGATAGCGTAACTCATATTCTGTGGCATTAGGTATGGCATTCCAGCTCGCCGTAGCACTTGTAAATGAAATATTACTAAGGCGAAGCTGAAAATTAGGCAAGGCTTGAATTTGTGTGGTAATTTGGGTGCTACAGAAGGGTAGATGTTTAGGAGCTACTACGATTGTATAAGAATTAGGCGGTAGACTGGAAAAATAACCTCCTTCGTTTGCTTGAAGTAGTTCATTTTGCTGGTTGTATAGCTCAAAAGAGTAGTTACCGTGTGGTGAGGGAGTAATCAAAATACTTCCGTCATTGGAGTGTAGAGAAGTAGCAGGCTTCACTTCTGCACTTAATATAGGCTTTGAAGTTATTTTTACGTTTATTACTGATGTTACCGAGGCACAACCCAAGGTAGAAATACGTAGATAATAAGTCCCGTCTTGAGTAACTACTACAGTAGGTTGCTTACTAATTAATGTATTACCCCAAGACCATTCAAATGAGTAATTAGGACCCATGAAGTCAGTTTGAAGCAAATTGCTTCCACAGTTCTCTACTACTTTAATAGGGAAATTGGCATTAGGACAACGGGGCGGTAATACCTTTACAACAGCCTTTTCTTGAACCACTCCAGTGATGCACGGAGAAGCATCTTTTACACTGACCAAATTGTAAGTAAAACTACCAACAGCCTCAGGGGTAACAGAAAAACGATACTGGAAGGGACTACTTCCATTTATATTTTCAATAGTTATAGGAGCATTACTGCCTTCTTGATACTGAAGACGCCAGGGGGGAATGCCCGTGAGCAGTACATTTAATGTAGCACTTTGTCCCAGAAATATTTGTTGCTCCGCTGTTTGAAAAATAGCCTGAGGCGCTTGATTTCTTACTTGTACTTCTACTCTTCCATTTACTTTCCCATTTCCACAATAAAGACTATTAACTGAAGTTAATTGATAAATATTTTGCCCGCGAGAAGGTCGTACGGTAAATGCAAATGAGCTTGTATAAATAGGCTCTCCGTTATTTAACGGAATTTCCTGATTTCCATTTTCTTGGTAACTTACCCAGAAGGGAGGGATTCCCGAAAAAATTACATTGAGTTGCAGGCTCTGTCCCTCACATATAGAATTTACTTCTGCAGCATAGAGTTGTGCAGTAGTAGCAGGCAATACATTAACGGTTCGGGAAGAAGCTGATTCTCCTAAAGGACAACCGTTAGCATCTTTCCCTTCTACTATTCGGTAAGTATGTAGTCCAGTTCTTGTAGGGGTTACAAGCATTACAAATGGTGTGCGAGTAATATTATTAACTGTTTTGGTAAATTGATTATTTTCCAGATAAGTAATTGAAAAAGGGGGGGTACCGCTGATTTCCACTAAAAACATTGCTTGCTCGCCCTGGCAAACGAGCTGAGTAGAAGATATTCCGGCAAACTCTATACTAGGAGGGGGGCTTATGGTGATAGAAGCTTGCCCCGAAACGATATTGCTACTACAACCACTAGCATCTCTTACTTCGATTAACGAATACTGAATACTACCACTTTGTGTAGGGGTTACTTCAAAATGATAGGGACTTTCAAGAATATTGAATAAAGCAAATTGTTGATTCATAGAATTTTGGTAACGGACAGTATAAGGCGCCCGTCCTGTAAGACGTAAGCTTAATTTTACGGGTTGATTAGGGTGGCAGAGTTGTGCATTTCCATTTAATTCAGCTGTAGGAAGAGTTTGGACTACTACCGGGAGGGGCAAGGAAATACCATAAGCTGTACAAATAGCATCACTTATTTCTATAATAGTATATATTGTATTTCGAGTTGGCTGAACCGTAAGGGTATGTGAATAGTTTGTTGTGGAAAAGCTTTTAAGTTCTGCGTCTTCTAGATATTTTACTGTGAAACCAGCCTCACCCTGTAATTCAACTTTAAGAGAAATCTGAGAATTAGCACAAGTGTTGGTTGGAGGAGACTGCCAAGTTGCACTAGGACGATCACGGACAGCCACTTTTACTTCATCTTGACGTACACACCCATTTATATCTGCAACAGAAACTGTGTAGGTGTACGTACCTATTGGCATATTGGAAAAAGTAGGACTAGCAGAATGTGGATTAGAAAGTCCTTGGGAAGGTTCCCACCTATAGTTTTGTGCTGTTCCTCCTATTACTTGTACCCCTAAATTTCGACTTTCTCCTACACATACTTTTATATCTTCTCCAGCGTTTACTATTAAATTACTTTCGATAACTGCTATATCCAAACTAGCAGTACTTTTGCAGCCATTAGCATCTATTGCTGTTACCGAATAGACATAGTTACCAACTTGAGGATTAATTAAAATTGGGGAGGCAGAAGTAGGACTACTTAAGTAAGTAACTCCAATTTCTGGAGTTGCGTGCCAGATAAAATTAGCTTTTTGAGAATTTTCTAAAGTTGCTCGCAATTGACGGCTACTTTGTGTACACATTACTCCCGATCCTTCAAGAATAATACGTGGTAAAGAATATACTTGAGCAGAGGTAGTGGCCCGAGCAGTGCAACCATTGGCATCTGTAACCGTCAGTTGTAGGGTGTAGATACCTGAAATAGGAGTTTGAAAATTAGGATTGACTATACTTACATCATTGAAAAAACTGGTTGCCCACATAGGCTCTGTATTCCAAAGAATAGTATAAGGGGGGGTACCCTTGGTGATTTTGGGGGAAATAACTATACTTTGACCTACACAAGCAGATAGTGAAGTATTAAATTCTATTTTAGGTCGCTCCCAAACTGTTACTATTACCCTATCTTCGTGACTACAGCCATTAGCATCTGTTACAGATATGCGATAAGTATATATTCCAGCGCGGGAAGGGGTGATTGTAGGGGTAAGTTTATGGGGATTATCTAAAAATTCCTGGGCTGCTTCTGGGGCTGCTTGCCATCGTACTATAAGTGGATTTCCCTGCTCAATGCTAGCACTTAGGGTACTGCTATTGTTTTCACAAATGTATTTTTGCGGTTCTGCTTTTACCTTTACTCCCTCTACACTATGCACCCAAGTTGTGGCCTGGGTAGAACAAAAATGTGCGTCTGTTATTTTTACAGAAAATGGATGGTTACCTGGGGCTAAGTTTTCTATCACGAGTTGTCGACTACTTAAATTAGGCAAAGGCGATAGGTAGTTAGGAATTTGCCATTCGTATCTGTAAGGAAAAGCTCCATTACCAGCTAAGGCATTGAGTTCTATTTTAGAGCCAGCGCACGCCCTACTAGGAGCAATGATAGTTGCAGAGAGGGTGTTATTTATAGGGCTAATTTGTAAAATAGCTGTTCCGCTGCATATTCCATCTGAAATATTTACCTGCAATAAAATAGGATTTTCAATTGAGGGCAAAGAAAGAGCGGGAGCAGCTGAATAGAGACTACTTAGATAAGCGGCACCACTTCCGCTCCAGTTATAGGTATATTGCTGTCCTTGAGGAAAAGCTTGCAGTACAATGGTACTTCCTTTGCACAAAGTTAAACTCTGCATCGGCTTTTGTTCCACCCAAATTGAAGCATTCAAGCTAGTGGCAACGATAACTTGGGTCTGAACGGTTTGAATGCACTGATTGCCATCTTTAACGGTAAGTGTAAAGGTATATTGGCCAGCACTGGGTAGTAGAATAGATAATGGGTTAGAGTTAGGTGAATTCAAAATTCCGGTTCCATTCCATTCATATTGATAATTAGGATTAGGAAATCCTTTGTTAGGAATGGCTAGTAGTTGCGTAGGAGCACCAGCACAAATAGTGAATTGAGAAGGAATTTGGATAGAGAAAAAATCACAAACGCCGACTATTTTTTCTGCACTAGGCTGGTATCCGTAGGTGGAACGGTCATTTTCTACAAGAGGTATAGCATCTGGTAGGAGTGTTCCATTAAATTCGGGGGTATTGTAAGGAGAATTTCGAGTACTAGGCTCCTGGTCTGAGATTTTACCTGCAATCCATGGGCTGTAGAGAACTTGAGAGGCTGCAGTGCCTATAATTTGCTGCCTAGGTGAGGTTTGCAATAAGGGCTGGTTTTCTTGCAAGGGGTTTAGTCTTGGAGTACCTTCTTGTGCAACTGGATTAGAAATGATTTCTGGGCCCATAGCAGTGCCCCACCAATTATAAATAGCTTCTATCTTTCCTATTCCAAAGTGAGCTATTCCTATGCCCTGCGTAGTTCCCGCAATTCGATTATTATGGAATAGATTTTTTTGTATAACTAAGTTGTTGAGTACACTTCCAGTTTGGATAAGGATAGCACTTTGTAGATTATTAGTTAAAATATTGTTAGCAATGTTTATAGAGTTTGCGCCATTTCCAAAAAAGACAATACCACCTTGGTTAGGAGAGTTGCTAATGTTATTGTGATGGATTTCATTATAGATAATTGAAGTTTCTTGAATAGAATTAGAGGCATTAAGGAAAATACCTGCTTGGGTGTGGTAGATAATATAATTTTGTTTTATTATAAGGTTGGCTACGTTATCAAGTAGTATTCCTATGGCCGAAGCTGAGTACAAAGGTGAAATAGGAAAAACAGGATTATTATTGATATGGTTATATAGCCGACCATCCAAAAAATTTTGATAAATATTTCCTTTTTTTATGCCCTTGAGGTTAAGCATAGCAGAAATAGAACTATAACTGCCAGGGCGGAAGAAACAGTCTTGGATAGAAATTTCTCCCTGATGGTGGGCAAAATCTAAAAAAATGAGTGTATTTGCTGTACCGCGGTTAATAAAGCTACAATTTTTTATGTAGATAGACGCAGAACTTGCTACACAATGAATAGCATTTTGAAATCGAGCATTAATAACAAAACCATTAATGGTTAAAAAAGCACCATTTTCTATTTGTATGGTATTGCCCGCTAGGTTTGCATCAATTTGAGCTTCAGGAATGTTATAATAGCCAAAAGAATTAAGTTCTACATTTACGGAACGTAAAGGATCAATTGGAGAGACATCTTTGAACTCTACAGCTTCCAAAGTAAGGTGCATTTGAGCAGGAATTTTAATGTTTTCTTTGTAAACTCCGGGATGAACTTTGATGAAGTCTCCTGATTGTGCCAGCTGGATAGCTTTATTAATAGCTCCAATAGGGAGGTTTTGTGCATTACGCGGAATTAAATTATTAGCGGCTATGGTAGAAAATGTGCCTTGGGTAGAAAGACCTGGTATACTTTGTTGTGAGCTTCCACCAAATAATTCTGCTACATACCAAGTTTTGGGTTTTGAAAATTGCACACCTGGCGTATAGGGATCATCATCAGGTGAGGTGCTTCCGCCTAGCCAAGGAGAATAAGCAACAATATTGTAAAAAACATTATTTTTTTCGCATTGAATTCCCTGTCCAATAGAATTATTCCAAGGGTTAGTATTCTGCTTTGTTTCATAAGGACCAAGTTTATCACTTCCTCCCCACCAATTACCCGTTGCATCAATTTGCCACCCCAGAGAACCGCCTTCCACACGAAAACCTAAATCATTTCTTAGAAATACATTATAGTTGAAATGAATATTTCGGAGAATAGGGTTGATTGCTCCTAATGTGAAATTAGTGCCTGCCACTCTATTATTTAGAATATTATTATAACGAATGTATATGTTA
>JANWXU010000063.1 GCA_025057395.1 Bacteroidia bacterium
AAGCGGTCTTGCAAAAACAAAATGCTACCATCAACGTGGGCATGCGAATGCTAAAAGCAGGAGAAATTGACGCTTTTGTAACTGCTGGGAACACCGGAGCTGTACTGAGTGGAGCAGTGCTTCATCTAGGGTGTCTCCCGGCTATTTCTCGTCCTACCATTGGCGCCGTTTACCCCCATAGCGAGAATCCATTTATTATATGCGACGTTGGAGCTAACGTAGACTGCAAACCTGAACAACTAGTCCAATTTGCCTATCTAGGCTTCACTTATATGCAACATGTATTTAAAATACCTAAGCCCAGAGTAGGCTTATTAAACATAGGGGAAGAAAAACATAAAGGACCTACCTACATACAACAAGCTTATAACCTACTACACGAGCACCCTGTACTTCGTTTTGTGGGAAACCTAGAAGGATGGGACCTCTTCGGCAATAAAGCAGAAGTAATCGTGTGCGATGGTTTTGTGGGAAACGTTTTGCTAAAGTTTATTGAGTCTCTCTATCCCCGTTTTAGGGGACAATTTAAGAAACCAGAAATTTTAGAATTTCTTAATTTTGAAAGCATAGGAGGCCTTCCCTTATTGGGTCTTAATGGTACCGTTATTGTAGGCCACGGTATATCTACTCCTATAGCCTTTCGAACCATGATTTTAAACGCCTTAAAAATTGCTCGTTCTAACTGGATTAAAAATTTACATAAAAGTTTAACTTAAGCAGATTTTTCGAGCCTAAGAATGCCCAAAGCATGTATTCGAGGAATAGGCGCTTACTTACCAGAGTATACGGCAAGTAACTCTGAATTCGAAAAATTTTTAGATACCAGCGAAACCTGGATTCTAGAAAGAACAGGAATACAACAGCGTAAAATCCAAAAAACAGGTGAAGGAACAGCCCATATGGCGATTCAAGCCGTTGGGCAACTCTTGCAAAAAACCAATCTTGCTCCCCAAGATATTGATTTATTAATCTGTGCTACTGTCACGCCTGATTATCTTTTTCCTGCTACTGCCCAATTGATTACCGAAGCTATTGGAGCCTCTCGTGCCTGGGGCTACGACCTACAAGCTGCTTGTGCTAGTTTTTTATATGGTTTAGTTACCGGTGCACAATTTATTGAAAGTGGACATTACCAAAATGTAGTTATTGTAGGAGCAGATACTATGTCTTCTATTTTAGACTATGAAGACCGTACTACGTGTGTAATCTTTGGAGATGGAGCAGCTTGTGTTTTACTCCAACCTTCAGAAAAAGAAGGAATCCATGATTTTATTTTACAGTCTGACGGCAAGGGAGCTATTCACTTACATATGAAGGCTGGAGGCTCCGCTTTACCACCTAGTAAAAAAACTGTGAGTAATCGTTTGCATTTTGTATATCAGGAGGGAAAGCCTGTATTCAAACAGGCTATCAAAAGCATGTGTGAAACCACTTTAGCACTTCTAGATAAAAATAACTTGCAAGTCCACGATATCGATTGGTTAGTACCTCACCAAGCTAACCTCAGAATTATAGAAGCAGTGGCTCATAATTTACAGTTTCCCCTTGAAAAAGTAATGATTAACATACAAAATTACGGGAATACTACTTCTGCTACTCTTCCTCTTTGCCTCTCTGATTGGGAAAAAAAGCTCAAAAGCGGCGACAAACTAATACTTACCGCCTTTGGGGGAGGGTTTGCATGGGGAGCAGTTTATTTAACATGGGCATATTGACATGCAAACTATTTTAGTATATCTTAGCATATTTAAAGAGTATAATTTCAAATATTGATTTACTTATGAAACGGCACTTTTTTCTAATTTATAGTACTATAACCCTCAACCCTTGCTCTCTTTTTAGTACCGGAGTATTTCATAATACAACACAAAAGTAAAAGTAAAACTCTATTACAATATCAAATTGATGACGAGTAGTATATTAATCAAAATTAATGGTTAATTTTTTTGGTTAAACTGCACACCAATGTTACTGCAATTAAAACGAGAGAAAAATTTGAAATATTTGCTTACTACTACAAAATTACCTAACTTTGCAGCATCGAAAACACAAAGGAGCCGTTCTTTGGAGGTAGCAAGTTGGTAGTAAGTATATAAGTATAAGGATATAAGTAGGTAAGCACAAATAGGTAAAAAAAGTAAATCTGTTAGGTCCGTTCGTCTAGCCCGGTCCAGGACATCTCCCTTTCACGGAGGAAACAGGGGTTCAAATCCCCTACGGACTACTTTTTTTATTACCACACATCTATTTAATTTGTACATATTTCCCATTTTCTCATTACTAATCCTCCTATTCCCGTTCCCACTTATTAGTTTTCTGCTTACTAATCTAAAAGCTCCCTAATTTAGAAAATAAGTAGCAGACTAAAAGGTTGAAATGAAAACTTGAATATGGCTTTTGAAGAAAAAAGTTACGCACTTCATCGTGAGTGGTATGATGACCAAGCTAGTGAGGAACACTTCAGAAAAATAACTCAATTTTTAACACATTGCATTACCTGGGCTGATAAAATGTCCTATAGGTTATTCCAGCCACTTCTTCCCTTGTGCCAAGCCGAACCAGGGCAAAGCTGGTTAACGGTAGGAGACGGAAAATATGGTATAGACGCCAAATTTTTGCTTCTTCATAATCAAACCGCATTAGCAAGCGATATTGCAGAACCGCTGCTAAAATATGCTTATCAAAAGCAATTTATTCCTAATTATACAATTCAAAACGCAGAAAAATTAACTTTTGAAGATAATTCTTTCGATTACGTACTATGCAAAGAAGCATACCATCATTTTCCAAGGCCCTACCTAGCCTTATATGAAATGTTACGAGTTGCCAAAAAAGGAATAGTACTAATAGAACCGCAGGATATGAGCCTTCAGATGCCCTTACTTTTAGCATTTCTAAATTGGGGCGATAGTTTATTTCCTAGTTTAGTAAATCGAATTTATAAAAATCGCTATTCTTTTGAGGAAGTAGGTAACTTTGTTTATAAAGTTTCTCGACGAGAAATGGAAAAAGTGGCCCTAGGATTGGGTTTAAGGTGGATAGCATTTCAATCGTTTTATTTTGGATATACCCCCCAAATGCATACCCACAAATGGAATGATTTTTCTTGGTTTTCTATCAAAAGAAGAAGCCTAATACATCTGATTACCTTAGCCAAAAAACTAAAACTCATTGACTTACCTATGCTTGCAACCATCATATTTAAAACTGATCCACCTGCACGAACTCTTCAAAATCTAAAGTCTTCTAAATTCGAAATTCGCCACTTGCCTCAAAATCCATTTGCCTGCCGTACTTTAGCTGCCGCCCCAACAGAGTAACCTTAACTTGAAATAAACTACAAAAAAGCTTCAATGATTAACTTAAACAATTCTTCTTTTGAAACAACATAACTTATTAAAGATTTTTTCAACATATAATGAAATTTTCAAAAATAATATGTTGTAGTTTTCATAGGTTCTTTAAATTTGTTTTACTAATTAAGGTAATTAGATGGAAAACATAGAAACAAATTCCAAATTTTTTCAAGCAAGTAAAAGTACCCTTTTTGGAGGGGGGCTACTTATTTGTTTTTTTATCAGTACGGCTATTGTTTTCTATCTAATAAACCAAAAAAAATTTGAAAAAATACAAAGCTCACAAGAAATATTATTAAAATACATCTTCCTAGTTAATGAACTAGAGCAAACAATTCATGCTATTTCGAAAGACGAAAGTAGTACTACTCCGAACCTATCCTCGTATCTACAAAAGCAAGATTCACTTATATCTCTGCAGGCTCTAATTCTTTCCCAAAAATTACCTTCTTCTCTAAAGAACCTTCAATATTTAGAAAAATTCAATAGCCTAAACATCGAACTTGGCCGACTCTTACAAGGTTTGATAGATAGCTCTACTTCAAAACAAAATATAACCACAACTCAAAGTTATCTTGCAGAAATTGAGTTGTTACTAAAAAAAATAATAGCATACGTAAAGTACTTTGAAACACAAATCCAACAAGACTTAAGTTATTTTCAGATTTACTTCTTACCACTTTTATTCTTCTTTCTTTCCATCTTAGGAATAATATATCTCTTGTTTTATACGTCTAGTCAATTACTAGCAAATGCTCAAATAGCTTTTTCTAAAGCAGCCACTTATCGTACTTTGCATGCCCTTGTACAAAGCGAGAATCAAATATTAGAGTTAGATAACCAGCGATTAGAAAATCAATTAAATCATGCTAAGCTAGAAACTCAAAAATATATTCAACAAAACCAAGAGCTAGTTAAAGAAATCGAAACTTTGAAGAAACAATATACAGAGGCTGAATTTCAAGCCCATGAACTTAACTTAGTAAAAAAAGAACTTGAAGTTACTCTCTCAAAATGTCATCAGTTGGAAAACCGCTTGCAACAGTGTGAAAAAGAAAAAGCGCAAGTATATCTTAGCTCAAATAACTCTGACTGGGAAAAGGAAAAAAACGATCTCGAACAGACCATTAAAAATTTACGTACACAACTATATGCCTATCAAGCAATTTATAATATTTTTCAGCAGTTTCATAAAACTGCCTTTCTTACCTTTGATGTTCATGGTAAATTAACCTCTATGAGCAAAGCAGCAGAAGAACTTTTAGAAGAAAACTTTTCTTTTTACCAAGGAAAAGAGTTTCGTAATTTGCTCTGTGCCCAAACTTTAGAAGAATGGAACGCCTCCGAGGCTTCGAGCCTACAACTGCTAGTTCATTTCTACAAACACCAACAACAAAATGAAGGCCAACCATTTATTTTCGATTTTATGTTGCCCAATACAGGACGTAAGAGCATAGCTACTTATATTTATCCTATTTTACAAAATAATTCACATAAAAGCTTAGGATTTGTTTTGCACTTAGTATAATAAGCTAATAAGCCTAAATCCATAAATTCACTTAAAAAATGGAAAAGCCTAAAATGCACATGCAACTCCCCCTTCCGTGTAACGACCTTACAGTAACACTTAACTATCAAGGAAAAATTATTACTTGCAACCCTATTTTCGAAAAAGTAACTGGAATTAGGGTTTTGCCCCAAATTACGCATTATTTTAAAGATGTACTCAGCCCCTCATATTCCATATCTTTACCATCGATTTTAGAAGAAATTATTAATCATCCTCTTAGTGTATTTTGCTTTAAAGCCGCTCTGATTAATAAAGATATTCTCCAAGAAATTATAGTAGAGTGGAAATCTTTTACCGATCCTGCAAGAAAGCAAATCTTTCTTATAGGTTCGCAACAAAATTCAAACAATTCTGATTTTCCTCTTAGTAATAAAACCTTCAATTCTGCAGCCCTTCCTATAGAAGGTATAGTAACCCTAGAAAATGATACAATTCTTCAATTCACTCCTACTATAGCTACTCTTTTTGAATGGGAAGATACAGAAGTTCAAAAAGAAAGTAAGCGTAGTATAAATCAACAATTTCCATTATTGCAGCCAGATGGCTCACTCTCTAAAGAAAGTTTTATAAGCTGGTGCGCAATAGCTAAAGAACAAGGAGTAGCATATTTTCCATGGGTATTTCGCACCACCAAAGATAAATTATTCACTGCAAAAATAGTTTTATTCCCGTGGGTATTTAATGGCAAAGAACAATATCAACTAATTATTTTATCCAGCTCCCCCCCTCTTGTGACCTCCAAGGAGCCTGCCTCTAGCCAACAAAGTTCATCTCAAAAAGAAAGTATCGATAATATTCAAACAGAACTTTTAAGTTTAATTATCGATAATGCTCCTATTGCAATATTTGTTAAAGAATACATAAATGATGATTTTGTGTTCACCATGTGGAACAACCAGGCTGAAAAAGTATATGGTATTCCTCGAGAAAAGGTAATTGGCTATCCTCTAAGCCAAGTATTTCCCCCTGAAATTGCCGCTTTACGTAGAACTATAGACCTAGAAGTAATCCATAAAAATGAAACTATTCGAAACCCTAATGAAATTTATAGTCATCCTACGCAGGGCCCTTTAATTTTAGATATCACTAGAGTTCCTCTAGAAAATAAAAAAAGCCAAAAAAAATTAATTTTAGGCATTTCCCGCGATATTACTCTAGAAAAACAAAAAGAAGCTGAGCTTGAGAAAGCACAACACCGCCTGCAAGATGTGCTGCGTCTTGCACAAGTAGCTACTTGGAATTTTGATTTACAAAAAAGAGTAGTAGAGCTTGATGACTTATACTGGCAATGGATAGGAATCGATCCTAAAAAAAGAGGTAGCTATACAATATCTCTCAAAGAGTTTGCTCAAAATTATGTACATTCAGAAGATAGGATGCTCCTACAAGCTGCTACCGACAGAGCTATTCAAGCCACTAATCCCAATTATAGCGAGCACCTGAAATATCGAATGATAACGGCTCAAGGACAAATACGCTACATTGCCGTATCCTTCATGATTTCTAAAAATGAACAAGGAATTACTACCCATGCTTATGGTAATGCACAAGATATCACGGAAAAATACTTAGCAGAAGAAGAAATTCGTAACCGTAGCGAAAGAAAAGCTCGACAGGAAAAAGTCCTAGAATTTTTAGCTAAAAATGAACTAATTACTCAAGGTAACACAGAAGCAGCATTACGCCTTATTACAGAAAAGTTGAGTGAAGGATTGCAAGTGGCACGAAGTAGTATTTGGTTATTGGATGAAAATAAAACTAAAATTACTGCCCTAGATATTTATGAGGCTCCCGAAAATAGGCACTCCGGGGGCGTGGAACTTTTTAGAAAAGATTTTCCTACTTACTTTTTAGGGCTTGCTCAAGAAAGAACCATTTCTGCTGGTAATGCCCACACCCATCCTTATACTTATGAATTTTCTGAAACTTACTTAACTCCCCTCAAAATTAATTCTATGCTGGATACCCCTATTCGCCGAGGAGGTAAAATGATAGGGGTAATTTGCAATGAGCATGTTGGTCCTTTCCGAAATTGGCACGAGGATGAAGAAAATTTCTGTGCATTGGTAGCTAATTTAATTGCTATTGTTTTTGAAAACGAAGAAAAAACCAAACTATTACAATCTTTACAAGAAAAAGACCGCTTTTTGGTAGCAGCCATGCAATCTGCCAACTTAGCTACTTGGCAGTATGACTGTACTCATCAAGTCTTACAAGTAGAGGAAAAATATTTTACTTTCTTAGGGTTCAAACATCCTCCAGAAATCAAACCATACTTAGATACGCTTTTTTATGCTTATTGTGCTCCTACGGATAAAGGAGCATTAGAAGCTTTCTTTGAAAAGGCCCTACAGGCTAAAGACTTAAATTACAAAGATACATTAGAGTATAAAATTCTTCCTAAAGATTGCGATGAGCGTTATCTTTCTATAAGTGTTCAAGTAATATTTGATTCTGATGGAAAAATTCAAAAGCTATACGGAACCCTTCAAGATATCACTACTCGGAAACAACAAGAAATACAGCACCTTGCCTTGCTTGCTAAAAAACAAAAATTAGATGCTAGTTTGACCCAATTAGCAAGGCAAGACCTTCTATCTACCTATGTTACTTTAGATGAAGCTCTCGGACATATACTTCAAACTGTTTCTCTTGTTCTAGAAGTTGCAAGGGTCAGTATTTGGGAAGTAATAAAAACTGAGGAGCATAGCTATTTAAATTGCTTTTTACTCTTTGATAGTTCTAACTCATCCCCACAACTCCCGTCTCCCTTAGAACCAGAAAAATTTCCTTTACTATGGCAAAGCTTAGCAACGGGTGAAATCCAAAATATCAAGTATGCTCGCTATGATGAAAGAATCAAAGCTTGGAATGATGATTATTTTTCTCCTCTAGGAGTCACTTCCTTACTAGTAGTTCCTATTTATCGTGGCGGACAATGGCAAGGAATTTTATGGTTAGAGCATAAGGGCATTGTAAGACAATTCCAAGAAGAAGAAATTAACTATGCTCAGTCTATTACGGACTTTATTACTCTTACTTACGAAACCTATGAAAGGAATCAGCTCTTAAAGCAAATCACAGAAAATGAAAAAAAATTAGAAGAAGCTTTACGAATTGCCAACCTTTCACGCTGGGAATACGATGTAGCTACTCACCTTATTACGGTTGATCAGCGCTATCTATCCATTTATGGTTTATACCAAAGTTCTACCCCTTACCTCACTGATACACCTGAAAAGTTATTTTTCCCCTACGTCCATCCTGAAGACGTCGACCTTCTCCAAAAAACTATACAGCAGGCTCTTCAAACAAATGATCCTAATTTTAGTACTTCGCTAGAATATAAAATTATTCGACCCGATGGAGAAATTAGGTATATAGGACTCAGCATACGTATCCAAGTAGATGAGTTGCAAAAGAAAGTCGAAAAAATATTTGGAACAGGCCAAGATATCACTACCCGTAAAATCAAAGAAATAGAAGAACAACAACAAAGCCAACGTAAACAAAAATATAGTCAAACTCTTGCAGCACTGGCTACAGCTGAGAAAGTAAAGGAAAACACTACTGATTTACTGCCTATTCTTGCAGATTATTTGCAAGTAATTAATCAAACCTTAAATTATCTTCAAGCTTCTTTTTGGATAAAGCAAGAAAATCAATTCTTATGCCTTGTACTTTGGGAAGAGGGTATTGCTAATTTTCGACCTGGATATATCATTCAAGAGCAAAATTGTCCGTATACTTATGCTCTTTTACAAGATCCTAAAATTTATACCTGTAGTTCTGAAGAAAATGTTCTTGCTCTGAGTGAATTAGTGACTCTGCCCTTGTTAAATAGTGCTAATGTAAAAGTTGGATGGATTCCTGTTTACCATACTTCAAAGTTATTAGGATACCTTGCTTTCGCCCTAAATGAAAATCAACCCATCTATTCAGAAGATATAGATTTTCTAAACAATTTAGCAGATATTGTTTCCACATCTTATAAAGCCTATGAAAGATACCAACTATTACGCCAATTGGCAGAAAAAGAAATACGCCTCTCTGATGCTATTCATATTAGTGGATTATTTACATGGGAGTTAGATGCTGAGTCGCAAGTATTTATAGCAGAAGAAAATACTTGGCATATATTCGGGCTAAATTCCGAGCAACTCAAGAATACTCCTTTTAGTTATAAAGAATTCATAAAACACTTTTATCATCCCGAAGACCAAGAAAATGCTATTACTTTCTACCAAAACGCATTGGAAACCACACAAGAACAGTATTATAGTCAAGCAGAATTTAGAATAGTTCCCCTCAATTATGATTTACGTTATCTACGAGTTAGCGTCCGTTGCACTACTGATGTGGAGGCGGGTAAAAAGAAAATTTTCGGCACTTTACAAGATATTACGCAGCAAAAATTAGCAGAACAACAAGAAAAACAAGCAACCCTCCGAAAAGAAAAATTTAACATAGCACTCAGCGAGATTGCTAAATTAGAAGTAAGCCAAGAAAATACTTTAGAAACTTTCTTTTCAGAACTTGTTCAAATTGGGGCTAGAACCTTAGAGGTCCAACGGCTAGGAATCTGGTTTTTTAATGAGTCTCAAGATGAACTTTTTTGTGGTTATCTTTATAATGCCCAAACTCAAACCTTAGAAGAGCCCCAAGAATGGACCGCCCAAGCTTATCCTACCCTTTTTAACTACTTGCTAAAAGGAGAAAATATAGCTGTTAAATTTGCTCGTTATAATGAAATCACTCAAGAACTTAGTGAAAATTATTTATTACCTCATAATATTGCTTCTCTAGAGTTAGCTCCTATCTGGCGAGGCGGAAAATTGATGGGCTACCTAATTGCGGAACAATTCAATATTGCGCGCACGTTTTTACTCGATGAACAAAACTTCCTAGCCGCTCTGGCAGACGCAGTAGTGATAAATATTGAAACCCATGAAAAAAATGAGGCACTCCAGCTCCTAAAAGAAAAAGAAATTAAGCTCCAAGATGCGATGGAAGTTGCTAAGTTGGGAACATGGGAACTAAATCCTTATACCCTTGAAATTACCGTAGACGAACGCTGGTTAACATTTCACGGCTTAAATATTGAAGAATTAGGTAGTTACACCCTTCATTACCCTGAAGTCTTAAGCCAAATTTACTCTCCAGAAGATGCCGAGTTCATTCTTAACCACATAGAACAAATTCGTAATCAACCCTCAACGGAGGGATTATATAGTACTTTTGAATTCAAAATTCAGCCCTCTAATCTCTCTGCTCCTCGTTATGTAATTTATTCCATGCGTATAATTGAAGATGCAAGTGGTAACAAAAAAATACTAGGCACATGTCAAGATATTACTCAAAGAAAGCTAGAGGAACTTGAAAAAATACAAGCGCAGACACGTAAATTAAAATTTGAAGAAGCCCTGAGCCAATTAGCTAAAGATAAGTCTTTAACAGAAGGAAATTGGGAAGATGTTTTGGAAAAAATTTCTGTTGTGGGTGCCCAAACTATAAAAGTTGATTTTGTAGGTATTTTCTGGTGGCACTTTAATCGTACATTGCTTATTTGTCAAAAGCTTTATAATGCCCTCGAATCTAAATACGAACAGATTTCTCCCTTACCTATAGAAGATGCTCCTTTATTTTTTGCAGCTACTGATGAACTCCAAGAATTACCCATCGAAAATGCCCCTACAGAAACTCTGTTAGCAGAAATATATCCTACCTACTTGGCACCTCGCCAAATCCAATCTATTTTATGGGTACCTATTCAAAGGGGACAAGAAAAACTCGGTTATATTACTTTTGAAACTACCCAAACTCATACTTGGCTCCCTGATGAAGTAGAATTTACTTATTCTTTAGCAGACCTAATCATTATAGCCTGGGATGCTTATGAACGCAAGCTAAACATGCAACTCTTAGCACAAAAAGAAGAAGAACTTAGCAAACTAGTACAAGAAAAAACCCAAGCTCTAGAGCAACTTAAAAATACCCAACAGCAATTAATTCAAAGTGAAAAAATGGCTTCTTTAGGGCAATTAATTGCGGGAGTTGCCCATGAAGTCAATACGCCTATTAGCGCAGTAAAAGCCTCTGCTCGAAATATGGCTAGGGCCCTACCCGTAGTTCTACAAGAAATTCCGCTTTTACTCAAGTCTCTTTCTGATGAAGATACCCAATTATTTATGAAAATGGTCAATCAATCTACTACCGCTAGCTTTGAACTTACTACGCAAGAAGAAAGAAAATACCGCGCAGAGGTAAAAAAAATTTTAGATGAATATGATATTGAAGATTCCTACGAATTAGCCAAAGAACTAGTAGAAGTACGCCTAATTCATAATATCGAAGATTATATACCTTTATTTGAGCACGAAAACTCCCACGAGCTTCTCGATAAAGCATATAAACTGGGACAGTTCAAAAAAAATCTAGATAATATTGAAATTGCTGCTGAAAAAACAGCGCGAGTAGTAATGGCACTTAAATCCTATTCGCACGTGCAGCAAACCGACCGCCTAGTACCCGTATTCCTACATGAAAGCTTAGAAACTATTCTTACCATTTACCACAATCAGTTAAAATATGGAATTGCAGTAGAAAGACAATACCAAGAATTTGAGCCTGTTCCAGTTTATCCAGATGAAATTGGACAGGTATGGACCAATATAATTTCTAACGCCATCCATGCTATGAAAGGAAAGGGCAAATTAATTGTAAATGTTCGAAAAGAAGAACCCTGGGCTGTAGTAAGTATTACCGATAATGGACCTGGCATTCCCCCCGAAATTATGAGTCGTATCTTTGAACCTTTCTTTACCACCAAGCCTCAAGGCGAAGGTACCGGGCTAGGATTAGATATTTGTAGAAAAATTGTTGAAAAGCATAGGGGCAAAATTGAAGTAGATTCTGAACCGGGCCGTACTACCTTCACAGTAAAAATACCCTTAGTACAACCCGAATTTAATCAAGAACAAGCTTAGATAAATAATTTAATTCTTACAAAATCTAAATTTCTCAACTATTTGAATTTTATTCACTAACTACCTAACTTTGGTAATAAAATAATTTCTAAAACAACTTTTGCTTATATGAAAAAAAGAGAACCAGTAAGTCATATTATGACTACTGAGATAACAACAGTGAATGTAAAACAATCACTTCGTGAAGTAGCGAAAATATTCGAGGAAAATAAATTTCGCCATCTTCCTGTTGTATCAGGCGAAGACTTAGTAGGAATTATTAGTAAAACTGATATTTTAAGAATTAGTTATGGTAGTAATTTTGGAGCCCAAGAAAAACAAATTGATGACGCTATTTTTGATATGCTGAGCATCCCCCAGGTAATGCAGACTAACTTACATACCATTGAGCCTTCTACACCTATACGAGAAGCCGCTGAAATACTGAGCCAAGCTGAGTTTCATGCGCTTCCTGTAGTAGAAGGAAAAAAATTAGTAGGCATCGTAACAACTACAGATATTATCAAATATCTTTTAGAACAATATTAAGATAATACTAAAAACCGCCCTCTTAAGGGCGGTTTTTTAATTTGTTTTATTATTTTACGGATAATAAGCTTGTAATTGACTTAAGGCTTGAAGAAATTCTTTAGGACCTAAATAGCCCCCTACTACATGCACATGATCTTGAGCATTCTCCCGAGGTACAACGAATAGGGTTGTGGGGTAGCCTGATATGCCCTCCCCTGCAATACGCGTTAGCTCCCTCAATAGCTGAGCAGCGGTATAGGTTTGACCCTTGTATAGGTATTTCACATTTTTTTCGGGGTTAATTTTAACAGCCACAAATTTTTTTTGTATACTTTCCAAAACTTGAGGATTTTCGTAAGTATCCTTATCCATTTTTTTACACCACCCACACCAATCAGTATATACATCTAAAATGATAATACGCTTTTCTTTTACTGCCAATGCATAAGCATCTTCCCATTTTTTCCAAGTAGGGGGGGTACTTATTAAAAAATAAGACCAGCCTGTACTTATAAATCCTACTCCCAGGAAAAACCCGAAAAATAATTTTAATCCAGCAGCAAAGTTCTTAATTATAGCTTCTTTTTTCATTATAATGTTTTTTATGTTTTTATAGGCAGCAAATATTATACCATTATTTTTATTTTAATTTAATGAATTTCTAAATAATTCAGATCTTTTCCAAAAGTTTCTTCCATTTTATAAAGTGCCCAAAATGCTAAACTCATAACCACAATACCCACAATGGCGGCAGCGGGAATATTAGCACCCTTTATTCCTGCAAAAACTCCATCCCGAAACAATTGAAATAACCATGTAACTGGAACTACAGAGCCTCGCACAAAGTTAGGAACAGTAGTAGTAACTGTAGCCCGAATATTAGTTCCAAATTGTTCTGCAGCAATCATCATAAACATAGCCCAATAGCCTGTACCACAGCCCATTAAAAAGCAAAGAATATAAAATTGAGTAGGCGTAGCACCAGGCAGATTTAGATAATAAACAATCAGAATAGCACTAAAAATTAAAAAAGCAAGTACAGCTTTTTTCCGGCTACCTAGGCTCTGACTAATAATACCACTAAGCAAATCGCCTGCTGTTAGCCCTGCATAAGCAGCCATTATTGTAAAAGCAGGAACTATAGGAGGAAGTCCTAGCGATTCTGAAAATTCTTTGGATTGAAAAATTAATATCCCAATCACAAACCAAATCGGTACCCCGATAAGAATGCAGCGTAAATACCTTACGAAAGATGACTTATTATAGAATAATTGCAAAAAATTTCCCTTCTTTACTTTACTTTCTTTCATTTCCTGAAACATTCCAGATTCATATACTCCAATGCGTAACATGAGAAGAGCTAACCCCATAATTCCTCCTATCAAGTAAGCCATTCGCCAATTTGCAAATTCCAGTTGCCAATCAATAGTAGCTACAGCTCCCGCCACTACCGCTCCTAAAGCTCCAAAAGAGGCAATAATAGTAGCCCCCCACCCTCGTGTTTTAATAGACATGAGCTCCGAAACTAATGTAACTCCCGCCCCTAGCTCTCCTGCTAGGCCCACACCTGCAATAAAGCGTAAAATGGCGTAACTAACCAGATCATTAATAAAAGCATTAGCTAAATTGGCTAAAGAATATAATAAAATAGAGCCAAAAAGTACCGAAAGTCTTCCTTTTTTATCTCCTAAAATTCCCCAAATAATACCCCCTATTAATAACCCAATCATTTGGATATTTAATAAAAATTCTCCCTCTCGAGTAATATTAGCAGCAGGCACTCCTATACCCTTTAGACTATCAATGCGCACTACTCCAAAAAGAACTAAGTCGTAAATATCCACAAAATAACCCAATGCCGATACTGTAATCGCAGTGCTTACACCTTTGTGAAGTGAAACTTTCATAAGCTAGTTAAACTTTTGTAATATATCCTTTACTACATCCTTATGTAAGGTCAGAGTCATAATCTTGAGCTTGATGTAATCTTCATGAAAAAAGTAATATCCCTCATGAACGCTATTCCTGGCACTAGCTCCTGAATCTTTAATAAGGTACCAGTCTTTACCCTCTTTTTCTAAATATCCCACTAAATGTACAGCATGATCATCAGTAGTGCTCTGGTTCCAAAAGCGCAGCTGCCGTGCATTTTCGTCAATGTATTCTGAAGGAATATCAAAGGTAGGAACTATCGCTACTTTTGCAAACCCATCTATACCCGGCTCAGAAACATCTCCGCCTATAGCAACTGTGTACCCCATTCGTACAGCTTTTTTTACAGCATTCATAAAATCTTCTAAAGGTACATTGTAATAAATATCGCTATTCCACCAATTATCTGGCACGTCGTATTCTGCTTGCTTCCAGTAAGGTACTTCCATTAATGACATTAAATCTACATAGTCTTCTAAATTCAACTTTAAGTATTCTTTCAAGTAAGTTATGGGCGTATAATTTTTGCCCTCTACTATAAAGTTTTGAGGGGGTGGACCCATATGGTAATCTAAAATTGCTCTTGTGGTTTGAACTACTTGTTCCTCATTCCAGGCACCCGCTGCTTTTACTGCATTTAAATAATGTTTGAATTCTTCAAATAACTTGTCATGGGCATAATATTTTTGATTGGGCTTTAAGCAAGTGTAAAATTCTAAAGGGCAAATACCATACTTTTTCCATATCTTCACAATTGCATTCGTTTCTGAGCCTTCCCCAATAAAAATATTCCCGCGGGTTTGTACAAAAAGGCGAGCTCTCTCCACATATTCCCAGTACACGGTATACATTTCTGAAAGTCGGACTTTTTTTCCCGTAAGGCGATACACCTCCGATTCAAAGAAAGACGTAGTAGCAAAACTCCAGCAAGTATTGGTATTACCCTGAGATACAGGTGGATTATGCCAAATAGTTTTATACTGCTTAGGGTCTGTAGGTAGGTCTTTACCTGAAAAATCTACCTTAAATGCTTTTTTAGGTTTTTCCTTTTTCTGAGATTTTTCAAATTCTTCAATGCTTTTAAGGATTTCATTTTGGTAGAAGCCAGGTTTTAACTCTCGAAATAGAGCTTTATCTCTGAATACCTGACTATGTAAATAACTCTGTTGCCATAGGTATAGTAAAGCCCCTTGCAAAAAAATAAAAAAAATTTTGCTACCCATGAATTTTAGAAAACTAGAACCACAAAAAACTTAACTAAGTACCTTAAACTACCTCTAATTTAAGACCTTGAAAAAATGCAAAAAGCTTCTAAGTTTTAAGAAAAATAACTTTAAAAATTTTCATCCTTTGATGAAGTTAAAGATATATTTTCTATAAATTAGCAACCCTAATGTTCTTCAAACAAAAGAAGAACTACCAATTTTTGTAAGTAAATAAATAAAGAAATATACATTTCAAAATTCGCCATGTAGCCTACTAAGCCCCAAGAATATTTCTCGCACCTTTCTAGGAAAGGTTCTAAAAAGTAAAACTTAATCTAATAATATTCATCATTTCACAAGTGGTATATCATTTTTAATTTTTTGCCAAATTTAGAGAAAGTAGAATAAAATCTCTAAAATTTACTTTTATAATCTATTTATAATTACGTACCATGGATTTAAACTTGAAAGATATTATACACCTTTATGGTCCTAAATTGTACTGGATAGAAACCCCGAGCCAACTTCATAAACAAACTTCTTTTGATGAAAAAGCATTAATTTGGAAAACTAAACCTAACGGAAAAATTACTGTAATTCTAGCCGAGCCAGAATTTAAAGATAAATCTCTAACTAACCTACTAAAAAATATTGTCCAAGCTCTTAAAATTCCTTTTGAGGCTGTAAATTTTGGTGTAATCACAAAAGCTATTAGTTTAGCCAATTTAGAAACAATGCCTACGGAGCAAGGAATTATTTTCGGTAATGATTTTATTTCTACAAATAGTAACCCTCTAAAATATGCTAATCGAACCATCTACGTAGTACCTAAACTTTCGCAGATGATTAATAACCAAGAAATGAAAAAGATTGCGTGGAATACGCTAAAAGAATTAAAGTTGTATTAGAAAAATTCTCTAACTAATGCATAAGAACTATCTTATTACTATAATTATCATTCTACTGTTACCTACTTATATCCATTCTCAAATTTCTGATTATCCTCCTATCGATCCTCGGAAAATAACTATTGCCCGAGACACTTTTGGAATTCCGCATGTTTTTGCTCCTACAGATAGAGAAGTGGCTTATGGCTTGGCCTGGGCTTATGCTGAAGATCGATTTGAAACTCTGCAAGATGCGCTCATTTTAGCCAGATGCCGTCAAGCAGAAATTCGAGGGCTTAAGGGTATTACTAGAGACTTTTTTGTACAATGGGTAAAAGCCCGCGAAATAGCCCACAAAGAGTATCATTTGCTCGGGGAAGATTTCAAACCTATCCTTAACGGCTATGTACAAGGCTTGAATGCTTACGCTGCCAAATATCCTAAAAAAGTCCTACTTAAAAATTTATTTCCTATAAATGAGATAGATTTACTGGCCGGCTTAGTAACTATCTTAAGCGGCATGGTAGGCTTAGCAGATGCATTGAAATTTACCCTTAAAGGGAAACCCGATGAGTATATTCAAAGGCCCGGAGAATCAAATGGCTTTGCCATCAAGTCCACCTTTTCAAAAGAGGGTAAAACATACCTGTGCATTAATCCTCATATGCCTTTTGAGGGAACAATCACCTTTTACGAAGCCCACGTATGCAGTGATGAAGGTTGGAATATCCTAGGCGGTTTTATGCCGGGCATGGTGGGTCCGGGAATCGGCTGTAACGGGCATCTCGCTTGGACACATACCTTTAATTGGCCTGACTACGTAGATATTTACAAATTGAATATGCACCCTCAAAATAAAAAACTTTATCGTTTTGATGGTGTTTGGCATGCTTTAGAAATCTCCAAAGCAAGATTTAAAATCAAAATAGGTCCTTTTTTAATTCCAATTAGCAAAAATATATACTACTCTGTTTATGGCCCTGTTATCAAAAGCAAAAGAATCTATTATACCTTTCGCTATTCCCAGAATAAACCAGTTTTAGCTCTAGAACAGTGGTACCGAATGGGCAAAGCTCAAAATCTACAAGAGTATAAGGCAGCTATGCGTTACCAATCTATTCCACTTTTCAATTGCATTTATGCAGATAAAGAAGATAATATCTATTACCTTTTCAATGGATTAATTCCTATCCGCAATGAAAAATTCAATTGGCAAAAATGCTTAATCGGCGATACTTCGGCTAATCGATGGACGCGCTACCTTTCCTTTGAAGAGCTTCCTCAAATAGAAAATCCTAAATGCGGCTATATATATAATACTAATAATCCTCCCTTCAAAGCCACTTGTGAAAAAGAAAACCTATCGTATGAAAATTACCCTGAAAATGCAGCTTTTTACTGGAACCGCGAAAATAACCGTGATTTTCGATTCCGAGAATTGATTCAAAATAAAACTTCTCTTTCGTTAGAAGAATTAAAAGCCATTAAATATGACATTCAATATCCTAGCTATGGCCCCATTCATAGGACCATCTCTAATATCCAAAATCTAGACACTAGCAAATATCCCAAAATAAAAGAGGGAATTAAAATTATCCAAAATTGGAATTTAAGAGGAGACGCTGAAAATAAACAAGCTGCCTTTACTCTAGTTACTTTTTATGAAATTTTCAAAATAATGGGGGCGGGTTTCTTAGAACTTGAAACTGGCTTGGACGTTCCTACCCAAATAGCAATTAAAGGAATCAAAAGGGCTCAGAGAAAAATGCGAAGATATTACGGTAGCCTTGAAGTTCCGCTAAAAGAAGTGCAAAAAGTATTTAGAGGGAATCTTGCACTACCCCTACAAGGCGTACCTGAAGGTTTAGCACCCGTATATACTCAACAAAGTAAAAAATCTTTACTACATGTTATTGGGGGTGATAATTACACTGCATTCATTACTTTTAGTAACGGAAAACTAGAAAAAATAGAAAGTATTTCTCCCTACGGTGCTTCTTATGATCCTAAAAGTCCTCACTATAGTGACCAAACTCCCCTCTTTGTAAAAAATAAAACCAAAATTATGCAAATTGAAAAAGCGAAAGTTTTAAGCACAGCCACCCAAATTTATTCGCCCTCCCCCCAATAACTACAATTCATTAATAGTAGCCCATTGCTTTACGTACCCTATTAAGCACTTTTAAAGCCACTTCCCTAGCCTTCTCCTCCCCTTGCTTTAACGTTTTTTCTATTTGCGCAGGGTCTTGCATAAGTTCTTGATAAAGGATTCTTTCCTTTTGAAAATTTTGTAATACAGCCTCATATAATAATTCTTTAGCCTTACCATATCCTAATCCTCCTGCTAAGTAAGCCTGTCGTAGGCTCTCTACTTCGTCAGGAGGCGCAATATGTTTATATACTTGAAAAACATTACAAGTATCAGGATTTTTCGGTGCCTCCACGGGAGTAGAATCTGTTACAATAGACATCACCTTTTTTCGTAAATCTTTTTCACTATCGAAGATATTAATGTAATTATTGTAAGATTTACTCATTTTTCTACCATCTGTTCCGGGTATAACCATCACCTGCTCATTAATCAATGGTTCTGGAATAACCAAAATATCTCCATACTGCCGATTAAAGGCACCAGCAATATCCCGCGTAATTTCAAGGTGCTGCTTTTGATCCTTACCAACCGGTACAACCTCCGCCTCATAAAGTAAAATATCCGCAGCCATTAAAACAGGATAAATAAATAAGCCTGCGTTTACATTTGCTAGGTTAGCAGATTTATCTTTAAAAGAATGAGCATTAGCAAGCATAGGGTAAGGAGTAAAGCAATTTAAATACCAGGTAAATTCACAAACTTCTGGAACATGAGATTGGCGATAAAAGTAATCTTTTTGGGGGTTCAAACCACAAGCTAGCCAAGTAGCCGCTACCTCCAAAGTATTTTTTTTTAATTCCTGAGGATTGCGTACGGTAGTTAAGGAATGTAGATCAGCAATGAAAAAAAAAGAAGGCTCTTGCTGGGCATTTGATAGTGCAAGCGCCGGGCGTATAGCACCTAAAATATTTCCTAGATGTGGACTACCCGAGCTTTGAATTCCTGTTAATATCCTTGGCATCTCACTTTTGGGCTATTTCTGGTGCAAAACTAAAAATTTCACCATTCCTCTTAAAATAAAATTTACAGTAATAATTTCTATACTTGTAGTTTTATATTTTATAATTTAACTAAGTAAATTCAAAAACTAAAAAATTCCTCAGAAAAGGCCCTAGCATATTGACAAGAGTAATTTTTAGTATTAAACTTAACTAAAATAAGAAGTAAAATTAATGTATGAAAATGCGGCTATTGTGTATAATAAAACCTTCACTAGCAAAACTTTCATTTTCTTACCCGTACGAACTTACGCGCGCTATTCATAAAAGGCTAGGCGAAAATAATCGCTGGCATGACGCCCTAAGTTTATATTCCTTCAGTTTTTTGATAGGCACGCGCATGCAAAATAATTATCTTACCCTCCCTAATGGAGCAAAGTGGTATCTTTCCTCCTACGATAGAGAATGGCTCAAATTGATGTTTGAGGGCTTACTTAAGGACCCAGTTTTGATCCGTGGAGTGGAAGTTAAAGAAATTATTATCCAAGAATGTCCCAAATTTGAGGGCTTAACAAATTACCGTTTTTACCTAAATTCCCCTGTACTTCTTAAGTCCCACGATGAAAATTATAATACCCGCTTCATCACCTTCGAAGAACCCGAAGCCGCCAGTCAGTGCCTTACCCACTCTATCCACCATAAAATGGATATTGCAGGCCTAAGCCACCTAAAAGAAAAAACCAGAGCTTGGTTCGATAAAACCTACCCCAATCCCAAAACTAAATTAATAGAAATTAAAGGTATTAAAAATCGATGCAATGTATGCCCTGTTATTGTAGAAGGACCAACTGAAGCACTCGAATTTGTTTGGATGACGGGTCTGGGCAATGGAACAGGTACAGGATTTGGAGCAGTGCAATAAAAAGAAATTACTGCACATTAATTCCTTTTAGACTATTTACACACTTAATTAAAAAATAAAAATGGAAGTATATTCTACATACTACGTTGTTACCTATCGCGGAACTTTTGGGTACCTTAAGCCTTGGTCGGCTCTACGTGATAGCACTACCCATTCTCAACAATTCTTGACTCCCTCAGCTATACAAGGAATTCAAAAAAAGTTAGGGGTAGAAGGGCCGATTATAGGCCATAAGGTGCGCTATGCTGCTATGAAAGAGACTAAAGAAATTACACAACCCAAAGTATGGCCTTCTTTGCCTAAAGAAATAGAACTGGGCCAAAAAACTAGATCTGACCTTAATCAATGTATTCTAGTTAGGGTAGTATTGTTATACCCAGAAGTACATTTAGCTTTTTCTACTTACGAAGATGCTTCGTTAGCTGCTTCCCAGCATATTTGCTTTTGTCGTAACGAAGATATGTTATTTCCTTTCCTTGATGAAAATGGCGAAGAAAATTCTTGCATACGAACCTTAAGTGCACAAGAATGGCAAGAGTTGCCCGGTTTCGAGCTTACTAATTTTTCTACTACTTTTCAGGAAGATTGCTTTTTAGTGGGCTATAATCGATTTGATAATTTTTCTCCTATGTATGGGAAACTAGTCGTTACAGGAAATCCTATTCTTTCCATTGAAGAAGTATGAGCCTTTATACCTTCCAGCCATTAAGGCCGGACCCTCATCCTGAAATTAAAGCCAAAAGTGAATACCAACAAGTAGAAGCCATTAGCCTATATTCTCACCTTAATAACGTTAGAACTTTAATTCAAAAGATAGCCCAACCTTTAGGATTCAACCTCGAAATTGCCCAACTAGGAGCCTTACTGCACGATATCGGAAAAGCGCACCCTATTTTCCAAAAACAAATTGATGGAGATAGGGTGCTAGCCCATTTTAGGCACGAATATGCTTCTCTTTTATTTTTACCCTTACTTACCCAAGAGCTCTGGAACCCTGTCATAGAAATGATCGTGGCTCATCATAAATCAATTAAATATGACTCTAAAG